>DASWEH010000377.1:0-3341 GCA_036394895.1 Anaerolineales bacterium | reverse complement strand
TCTTTCCGTAAATTCGAACCTGATTCCGTCAATTACAGCGACGCCTACGCCGTAATTTTTTGGAGTCCGCCAGCTAGCTGTCGATATGTGGGGAGCTTGCTCCCCGACTCCAAATTTGAAGCGCGATACAAAAAAAGGAGTTTGCCATGACCATCTACGATATTTCCCTCAGCATCTCTCTAAACCTTCCCACCTGGCCCGGCGACCCGGGACTCAAACTTGAACAGTACGAATCCATCGACAAGGGCGCGCTGTACAATGCTACTCAAATGAGTTCAAGTGTTCATTTGGGTACACACGTCGATGCGCCCCGTCACTTTATTAAGGAAGGAAGTACAGTCGAGCAACTCCCGCTCGAAGTGTTGACGGGTCCATGTTACGTGACCCAGCTACCTGATGGGATCGAAGCGATCACCTCTGAAGTGCTGGATCGAACAGAGATTACTTCAGATATGAAACGCGTCTTATTCGGAACAAGTAATTCTCATTTCTGGGCAAAAGGTGAATCCACATTCCAGACGGATTTTGTCGCGATTACCGAAGATGGCGCGGAATGGCTCGTCGAACGCGGCATCCAGTTGGTTGGCATAGATTATTTGTCTGTTGCCCCCTATACTGAATCCATCCCAACCCATACAGTTCTGCTCAAGGCAGGCGTTGTGATCGTGGAAGGACTGAATCTTTCAAATATTATGCGCGGATTCTATGACCTGTATTGCTTGCCCTTGAAAATAGTTGGTTCTGATGGCGCACCTGCCAGGGCGATCCTTATTCAATCAAAATAAATATTCAAATCCGAGCAGTCGAAGCGATTGCCGCAGTTGGGACAGGTCACTTTGCAGTTTTTCTCAACCATTTCGTAGCCGCAGCGATCGCAGAGATAAGTGCGTTTTTTCTGTTCTTGGTTTTCATCCCACCGAACTGGCTTTAAAAGCGAATTGTCAAATTCAGAGAGTCTTTCCGCGCCGAGCCTTTGTGCTTTAGTGATGACTGCTTCTGCATCCTTGCGTAATTGCTCTACATAAATCCCTCTGCAAATATCCGGCCAATCTTTCAGCCATTTCTGGCTTCGACCATAGACTTTGATTGCGCCGTTGTAATTCCGGCGAGTGATGTGTAGATAAACCACCGCAACTTGCAGGATTCCGCGATATAGCTCGCGGACCTCGCCTTTTTCCTCATTCCAGGCTTCTTCCAAAGCTTCATGCGCTTCGAAATATTTGCCTGCGTTGAACAGGCGGAGTCCTTCCGCCGCCTGCGGATGGAGTGGGGCATTGCAGAGGTCAATTGCAGAATCAGTCATAGAGAGGGTGTTTTTAATTATAGCCGTAATGGTAAAATTTCTTCTCAAGTATGCGTTCCTTCTTTGAAAATAAGCGTCTGATCCTTTTACTGGCAGTTCTGGCGTTGGGGGCTTTAACGGTACTTGCCATCAGCTTGAACGAGGTTCCATTCCGCGAGGGTCAGCATTTTGGTCAGAATGGCGTGACAGATTTTCGAACAGCTCCCGAAGAGCTGGGTCAAACCTGGGTAGAAGTTCCACTCTGGAAGCAAATCATCGTCTGGGGGTTAGCAGGGCTAATGTTGGTCCTGATCGGCGTGTTATTATCTCCTGAGATGCGCAGGCGTCTGCTTCGAATGTTCATTCGCGTGGCATTGACGTTTTGGGCGATCTATTTTTTGATCAAAAGAGGAATAATTGGGCCCAACCTTTTCGGAGGCGGAGAAGCTCCACCCAGCCAGAATACAGTTGTGCCCTTGCCTGCCTTTGAGCCTCCCCAAGTCTCACCAACATTTTCATATTTGATCAGCTTTGCTTTTGCTTTGATCTTTCTGGTGGTGATCTGGATTCTTTATCGCGGCTGGAAACGATATGTATCACTTAACACCAAAAAACCACTGGATGAAATTGCGAAGATTGCGCGTTCATCGTTGAGCGATCTCTCTTCGGGACGGAATTCCAGTGATGTGATCATCAATTGCTATCTGCGTATGAGTGACGTTGTGTCCGATAAACGCCATTTGCATCGCGCAACCGCTATGACGCCTCACGAATTCGCCTTACATCTGGAGCAAGCTGGTTTGCCAGGCGACGCGGTCACGAGATTGACGCGCTTGTTCGAAGGCGTACGTTATGGAGCCAGAAAATCGGGACCTCAGGATATCAATGAAGCAGTGAGCTGCCTCAAAACGATTTTGCATTATTGCGGAGAACCAGTATGACGTCTGCTCGACGCGGGCTTATCTTAATCGCTGCCTTGATCATTGCAGGGATATTGGCATTCCCGTTGCGGGAGACGATTTACGGAATCGTTGTGATCCCTGCCGCCTATATTGCCTGGAATCTTAATTTGGTCTATCAGAGCTTCTCGCAGGGGGTATGGTGGTGGGTGATCGCCTTCATCGTATTTTTTATGATTGCCTTCAGCTTGATGCCTCGACCTCAGCTCCGCTCCCGAGGCGGACCCAAATCCAAGCCTCCGCGGGGACAAGTGGAAAGCCTGTCTATATGGTTGCGCAGGGCAGAGAGCGGTACTTATTTCAAATGGCTCATCGCAAATCGACTCGGTAAATTAGCCTATCAAATCCTGCTCCACCGTGAGTGCGGCAGACCGCGTTCTGTGTTTGCTCCCTTGCTAGGGATGGACTGGGAGCCAACGAAAGAGTTGCGAGAATACCTAGAAACAGGCTTGCACGGATCGTTTGCAGATTTCCCGAATAACGGACGTCTTTCGGCTCACCAGCCAACTCCGCTTGACTTTAATGTCGCGGAGGCGGTAGATTTTCTTGATTTACAGGTTAATAACCAAAATTCGCCACGGAGTCAGGAGGACACAGAAAATCTTTAAAAAGATTTTCTGCGTGTCTCAGAGAGACTCAGGCTATTCTTCTCATCGGAGTAAATCGTGACGGACATTTCCAAAGTTTCATCGTTGAGTAAACAAGTGATCGCTGAAGTGGAACGCGCGGTGGTAGGGAAACGCGCATTGCTCGAAATGATGATGGCCTCTATGCTAGCGGGGGGGCATATCCTACTCGAGGATTTTCCAGGTCTGGGAAAAACATTAGTTGCGCGCAGTTTTGCGACAGTGCTTGGTTTGGAGTTCAAGCGTATCCAGTTCACACCTGATTTATTGCCAGGTGATATTACCGGCGGATATATTTTCGATCGGACCAAAAACAAGTTTGAACTTCGCAAAGGTCCAGTGTTTGCAAATATTGTCTTGGCAGACGAGATAAACCGTGCCTCGCCCAAGACCCAATCCGCCTTGCTCGAAGCTATGCAGGAAGGCCAGGTCACCATCGAAGGCGAATCCTTGCCGTTGCCCACGCCGTTCCTC
>DASWEH010000376.1:0-4898 GCA_036394895.1 Anaerolineales bacterium | reverse complement strand
TGGCCCCACTCCAGCCCCCTAAAGAATGCGCAATTTAGTGGCCGTTCCTGTTATTTTGTTAACTGTGATTCTGCAGTCTGCAGTAATTAGCCGTGTGTATTTACTTTCTGGGATTGCAGATTTACCCATGGTCATGTTGGCCGCTTGGGCATTACAGGAAGAAGTTGATTCGGCGTGGCAGTGGGCCGCGGCCATAGGCTTGTTGGTCGGCTTTGTTTCTGGCATTTCATGGATGGTGCCGTTCTTTGGGTATATGGCTGTTGTTGCCCTTGCACGTATTTTTCAGCGACGAGTTTGGCAAGCACCCCTACTTGCCATGTTTAGTATTACCTTTCTGGGAACAATCCTCGTGAGTATTTTGTCCATTGCTACTCTACGCTTGGCGGGTGTGCCATTGCCAATTAGTGACGTGCTGGGATTGTTGACGCTCCCAGGTGTATTATTGAATATGTTGATCGCGATCCCAGTCTATGCTGTGATGCGCGATCTCGCAAGATGGGTATATCCATCTCCGGAGGTTGAATGAATTCACAAACGGTGAGCAAATATGAAGTCCCGTTGTGGCGCGTGCTTTTCATCTATGGACTAATCATTGGCGTTGTAGGCGTCATGATCTATCGCCTGTTTGCTTTGCAGGTCGTTGGACCGCAAACGTGGGCTGCTCAATCAGTTGATAATTATCAACAAACGATTAGCGAGCCTGCACCGCGCGGCATTATTTATGATCGTAATGGTTCTATCCTTGCACGCAATGTTGCATCCTATAATGTCGTCATTACGCCTGCCGCTTTACCAGATGATCCGGCGGATATTCAGCGTCTTTATCGTGAAGTTTCTGCGTTGACCGGGGTGCCGGTGGGTGGGCCCGTCACAGACGCAACACTTGATGCTGCAAAATTGTTTTCTCCCTGTGTGCCGGGTCCAAGCATTGCAGATATGGTGGCGCTTGGAGATTCGCTGGCTCCTTATACAGCGGTGAAAATCAGTTGCAATATTAGTGAAGAGCTTGCGCGCATCCTTCGAGAAAAGGCAGTCGATTGGCCCGGTGTATCGGTGGAAATAGAACCGATTCGGGATTATCCCACCGGTTCGTTGACAGCCAATATTATCGGCTTTTTGGGCCCGATCCCGGAGGCGCTGGCAGATGCCTATAAAGCTCGGGACTTTGTTGCTAACCGTGACAAAATCGGATATGCCGGCGTGGAGACCTCGCTGGATGATATTCTTCTCGGAAAAAATGGAAGACGTGTTGTTCAGGTCGATGTAGCCGGCCAGGTACTTGGTAATATCGAGCCACCGATTCCGGAAGTGGCGGGAAATAATGTGGTTCTGACCATCGATACACGCCTGCAAAAAGCGGCAGAGGCTGTCCTTATTGATGAGATCAATTCTTGGAACGCCTACTTTAACACCACTCGTATTTCCAGCGGAGTAGTCATTGCCATGAATCCCAAGACCGGTGAGATTCTTGCAATGGTTTCGTATCCGACGTTCGAAAATAATCGGATGGCGCGCTTTATCCCCGGCTATTACTACAATCAATTGAGCGAAGACCCGCGTCGTCCTTTGGTCAATAATGCTATCTCAGCAGAATTTCCTCCAGGCTCTACGTTCAAGCTTTCGACAGCGACTGGCGCCTATAACGAGGGCGTCATTGGACCTGAGAAAATTGTTAAAACTCCGGGCAAGCTCACCTTATGTGAAAGATTTCGCCCAACCGATCCGTGCACCGAAAGAAATTCCCGCCCGTTTGTCGATTGGATTTATGATCGCAATGGTGTCATCAATGAGGCCGGTTTCGGTGCATTGGATTTCGTCCATTGCATTGCTTATTCAAGCAACGTTTGTTTCTATAAACTTGGCGGTGGTTTTGAAGATGAAATTCCGAATGGCGGGCTGAACATTTACCGGTTGGGGCAATATGCACAGGCTTTGGGTTACGGTCAGCGTTCCGGGATCGAGTTGCCCGGTGAAGAAGATGGATTGATTCCAACGCCCAAGTGGAAGCGCATTAATAAGGGAGAAGTCTGGTCTACAGGCGATACCTACATTGCCAGCGTAGGGCAGGGATATGTTTTAGGTACACCTTTACAAGTTCTGTTGTCTGGAGCGACGATTGCTAATCACGGCAAGTTGATGCAGCCAACAATTGTCCGCGAAGTACAGGACAACGAAGGCCGTGTGATCCCTATGTGGTTTAATCCTGACCTAAAGGATTTTTCTATTTATGAAGAGCGTGAAGTGGTTGGAAAAGATGGCAGACCGCAGACTGTATGGGTGAACCCTTCCAAGCCTGACGTATTTCTGTCAGCGCCACCCGCAGGTAGCTATCAAATCTCGCCGTTCACACCCAACTTGAAATGGGATATCACAAAAAGTAAGAAGATCCAAATCTTTAATTGTGATGTTGGTTATTGCGATCCAAAAAATGAATTCAAAATCGTCAAGGCTTCAACCGTTGACGCCGTGCGCACCGGCACGCGCCTTGCTGTGACAGAGCCAAGACTAGGTACGCTGAATAAGGTATTTACGGAACAATATCCTCTTCCGATTGCCATTGCAGGGAAAACCGGTACCGCAGAATATTGTGATGATGTGGCCCGTAAGCTGCAACAATGTCAGTTTGGTTCGTGGCCCACCCATGCTTGGACCTTGGCATATGCTCCCTTTGATGACCCCGAGATCATTATTTTGGCATTTGCGTATCACGGCGGAGAAGGCGGTACGGTCGCAGCCCCTATTGTTGCGCGCGTAATGCAAGCCTACTTTGAGCTGAAGGCGATTGATCTTGGACAAGAGGGTGGCGGAGGCTAAAAGTCCTGCGAAAACTTCATGCTATAATTCAGTGATTATTAATCACGTTACAGGGTACCGCATAAAAATGCTTTTCTAGAGTTTAGTAATTTACATAGTGCCGCAGGCGTGCTACCATGCGTAGGTAAACTTCAGGCCTGATTCCAGCCTATAAAGCAGTTCAAAAAGTTTACTTACGCATGTTATGCGTGAGACAAGCGGTAATGAGACGAGCGGTAATAGCATGAATGAGACGAACTCTTTAATCCAAATCAAAGGCTTGCGCGACGGTCTGCTCGTCTCGTTGGACGACGCGCCCTGGGAGCAACAGCGCGTCGCTTTGCTGACTCAGGTGGATGGGCAACCTGCATTTTTTCAGGGTGCGCGTTTGGCGCTGGATGTAGCCAGTCAGGTCTTACATGTCAATGAACTTGTGGATCTGCGCGATCAACTTTCGGAGCGCGGTATTTCCCTTTGGGCCGTCATCAGTGAATCTCCTACAACAGAAAAGACCGCTCAGTTACTTGGTCTTGCGACGCGTATCTCCAAGCCTCGACCGGAAGAAGGTCGAAAATTTGCAGTGGATGACCTTGGTGAAGAGACAGCCTTATTCCTGAGTCGTACGCTTCGTTCAGGGACAAGAATTGAGTTTGCGGGTCACATTGTTATTTTTGGGGATGTCAACCCGGGTGCCGAAATTATTGCGAATGGGAATGTGATCGTTTGGGGTCGCTTGCGCGGCATGGTTCATGCCGGCGCAAAAGGGAATCGGAATGCTGTCGTGTGCGCTCTTGATCTCTCTCCTATGCAATTGCGAATCGCAGACGAAGTGTCAGCTGCATTGAGACCGCGCGAAAATCCAAAGCCCGAGATTGCGCGCATCAACAAAGATGGAAAATTGCAGTCAGAATTTTGGTCGCCAGGTTAATTTTTTTGAGCAGATTCAAGAGTTCTTATCACTGGTTATAGGATAAACACATGCCCGCACAAGTAATCACCATCACATCAGGAAAAGGCGGAGTAGGCAAGACGACCGCGGTTGCGAATCTTGCTGTGGCGCTAGCTTCCGATGGCGCAAAGGTTGTTTGTATTGATGGCGACATCGGTCTCCGCAATCTCGACGTGATCCTGGGGTTGGAAAACCGAATTGTTTACGATATCGTAGATGTGATCGAAGGCCGCTGCCGCTTAAAGCAGGCCATGATACGCGATAAGAAATTGCCAGAGTTGTATCTTATCCCTGCCGCGCAAACGCGGGATAAAAATGCAGTTTCGCCAAGCGATATGAATCGTCTGGTCAAAGACCTGCGCAATGATTTTGACTTTGTCTTGATCGATTCGCCGGCTGGCATTGAACGTGGCTTCAAAAATGCAATTGCTCCGGCGGATCGTGTTTTGGTGGTCACTAATCCCGAGGTCTCGGCAGTACGGGATGCGGATCGGGTTATCGGGATTTTGGAGTCAGAAGAAAAAGGTCCGGGCGCGCTCATCATCAACCGTCTGAATCCAGCCTTGGTGAAAAATCACAACATGCTTTCCGCCGATGATGTGCTCGATCTATTAGCAGTGGAATTGATCGGTATTGTGCCCGAGGATGAAAATGTCATCATCGGTTCGAATCGCGGTGCGCCCGTCGCGTTCGATCCGAAAAGTAGAGCGGGTCAGGCGTTCCGCAATATTGCAAAACGTCTGCGCGGGGAGAAGGTTCCTTTCCTCGACCTGGATCATGCCGATGGATTTTGGCAGCGGCTTCAACGATTGGCGGGGAGGAAGTGATATGAGTTTCTTCGAGCGTTTATTTGGAAAGAAAAACAGCGCCGAGAGTGCGAAAGAACGTCTACAACTGGTCCTCATTCACGACCGCACCGATCTGACTCCTGCCGAACTTGATTCCCTTAAAGATGACTTGATTGCGACGATCTCGCGTCATGTAGAGATCGATGAAGGATCCGTGCAGATTGGGCTTGAGCATGATGGACGATCCCAGCGTCTCGTGGCAGATATCCCCTTGAAGGCTGCGCGTCGTCGGCAAGCCAAGACCAGAAAATCCACCCAGTAAGTCCCCCATATGCTTCGTAATATTTCCTGGCGCTATTTTGATTTCT
>DASWEH010000375.1:0-3895 GCA_036394895.1 Anaerolineales bacterium | reverse complement strand
CGCGCGACCGGTAATGGCACAGCAAATATCGAAGAGATCAGGATATCGTTCCGTTCGCGCCCCGAGAACTGAGTTGGCGAAGACGATCGCGTTCGACTCACCCCAGGCGATCTGCTGACCGAACGCCGGACGCATCTCGGTTTGATACGGCGCACAGGTCCAGGTGGGGATCGTGCCCATGCCTTGATACGCAACCATCTGGCGATACGCCTGCCGCGCCCAATCGGAAGGGACTGCCCATTCCTGCCAGTGATGCTCATCTAGTCCGCTCACGTTCAATGTCGTCGGGACAGCCACCTTCGCGCCCAGGCTTGCCAGCCGCTCGGCAAATTCCAAGCCAGCCTCGCCGATATAAACGGTACTGTCAATGTGCGCGGCGCTGATATCCAGCAATTCCTGCGCGCCAGCCACTTCTGCCATGCGCACCACAATGGACATCGCCATTTTTGCCGCGGCACCCAAGTCACCGCGCAGCATATCTTGATCTTTTGGAGATAAGGTCAGCATAAGCTCCCGTAGGGCGGGTTTTGCGCAGCAACCCGCCATGATCTTCGTTTCAAAAGTTGTCACGCTGCCCTCATCAGGGCACTCCGCACGGCATTCGCCGAGCGTGACCTACTTATCCGTTTGCTGGCCGCGACGCAAGATAAATGCCCATCAAAATCAACGCGCCGCCAAACAGAACGCCGCCTGTGGGCGTTTCACGCAAAATAAAATAAGCCAGGATCGCGGAGCCGATCGGTTCGACCAAAGTTGTGATGGCAACCAGCGAAGCCGGGATAAACCGTAATGCCCAATTATAGGTGGAATGACCGATCAGTTGGGGGAAGGCTGCCAGCAGAAAAATCCAAAAATAAGCCTGAATGGGATGACCGAACGGTGACTCACCAGCCATGAACATCGCCGCGACCAGTCCTATCGCAGCCATGCCATAGACGATAAAAATATAGGGGATGAGCGAAATCTTTGAACGAAGCTTCCGCCCGATGATGAGATAGCCCGAGACTGCCCACGCGCCAACCAAAGCCAGGAAGTTTCCCCACATCGCGCGACCTTGCATCACTCGCTCCAGGTCAGGGCATTGCAGCCTATGGTTCCAATTGCACGTCTCAGCCAGGCCGACAATGGCTCCTCCGAGAAAAGCCAGCCCCAACCCGAGCAGGGCCGCGCGCCTCAACCGTTCATTGAGCAAAACCGGCGAGAGCAACGCCACCCACAGCGGACCGGTTGACACAAACACCACCGAACTTGCCACTGTGGTGAACTCCAAAGATGAGATCCAGGTTCCAAAATGAACGGCCAGAAACAATCCTGAAACAAGACCGAGGCTCAAATCCCTGGGGCTCAGCGAGCGTAATTCCTCGCGGTGACGTGTGACCGCAATGGGAGCCAGAATCAGCGCCGCGAACGTGAGCCTCAACGCCGCGATCACCAGCGAAGGCGCCTCTTCTTGAGCGAAGCGGATAAATACGGAGGAGGTGGAAATCGCCAGAATAGCTGTGATAAGAGCGAAGGGCAGAACGATGCGGACGCGACCTTCAGGCATCCCTCAATTCTAACTGCATCCAAATTGAAATAATAAAACACAGAATAGAACTGCTGGAACAGCCTATTCTGTGTAATCAGATTTGTAAATTGCTTTACGACGAGAGCGCTTTTTTAACTGCGCGAACCTTCTTTTGCAATTTCGGTCAGGTCCTCGACCAGTGGACGAAGCGATTCTGGCATGGATGTGTCGCTCACGTGCACCGTATGGATCGAATTTCCAGCAACGACGGTGATCACATATTCGTATTCATCCGGGCCGGTCCGCAAATCGTTGACCACCGGGACCTCGAAGAATCTCGATTCGTTGAGCAGATTGTGCAGCCGTCGAGCTTCATCAGCTGGCATATTATTGAGGTCAAAGTCCATGCTCAATTCCCTGCCCATGGCGCCCCCGGTTCTCTTAAAGTTGATCATTGTCATTTGTACCTGCCTGTAAGTGTAAGATTGCTTCCAAACTACTCGTTAGCCAAATCGTGGCAAATTGTCAAAACCTGAAGATAGATTTTGAATTTATTCATCTATGATGGCCCGCTGGGGAGAAGTTGGGGAGCGCTCGCAAGTTAGGAACGCTATACGCGTTTTCGATGGTTAATCCTACCATAGAGGACTTTTCCATTGAAAATTCTAAGACTGCACTAAGAATAGGATGATCCTCGAGTGAGTTCATTTTCTTATGCTGTGATCGTTCTCTGTAAAAATGAAACGAAAGAGGCTGATTTATGTTCTATTGCTTCGAAGTTCGAACGTCAACAACGGAGTCAAAGCGGCGCCGTGGCGCCATGGCGACATCTCCAGACTTTGGACTTTGCAATATCAACGACGGGAGTCGTTGACTCCTTAAAAGCTAAGCTGGCATTCATCATCCCTCTTTACAATTGCGACCCTATGTCGGAGATTACACAACCTACTCGCAGATTGGATCGTTTCCAAGAAGTGCGCCTCATTCCTGTTCGGCGCAGAAGGATTTGGCGTTGGCCTCTTGTACTGCTAGCGTTGATCTTGTTCTATTTCTTCGCACCCCTGCGGACAAATATATTATTGCTTGGCACCGATGACTCTCCTGAACGTGGTTCTGTCGGGCGGACAGATACGATCATTCTTACAACGATTGTTCCCTTGAAGCCCTACGTTGGGATGCTTTCGATCCCGCGCGATTTATGGGTTTCCGTTCCCAACGTTGGAGAGCAGCGCATCAACACAGCCTACTTCTTTGCAGAAGCGAATCAATCCGGTTCGGGACCGGGCGCGGCTGTGCAAACCATCCGTGATAATTTTGGCGTACACGTTCGTTATTACGCGGTCATTCACATGCTGGGTCTGACCTCCGTGGTAGATACGTTAGGCGGAGTGGATATCAATCTTGAATCACCGATCGGTGACTTGCCAGCTGGCGTGCATCATCTCAATGGATCAGAGGCACTGGCCTTTGTCCGTGAGCGCAGCACCAGCGATGACTTTAACCGCATGCTGCGGACACAGATCGTATTATCGGCTGTGATCAAGAAAATGTTCCATCCCTCGAATTGGCTGTCTGTGCCGCAATTTATTATTTCTTTAAATCAAGTCGTAGATACCAACCTCCCGATCTGGCAATGGCCGCGTTTACTTTTTGCAATCTTACGAGCCTTTGTCTTTGGCATTGATAGTCAAACGATCACGCGTGAGATGGTCACTCCATTTCAAACCTCACAGGGCGCGCAGGTCCTCGCCCCGAACTGGGACGCAATTAATCCTTTATTACTGAAGATGTTTGGAGAATAAACCGGCGGGTAACAGGGCAGGAAACTCCTCGTTATAGAGGATAGAATAATTTTCTATTGAGCACTCTGTAACACAGAAAGGAGTTACGATGAAGCTCAAAACTCTTTTATTTTCGATTTTGATCCTGACTGGCTTATTGATGAGCGCTTTTGGATCCCCCGCAGCCCCACCGGCTGTTAAGTTTCAGGATACACCCGTAGTGACTCCACTAGTAGTCACAATTGTTCCCCCAACCGTCATTGTTGTCATAACGCCGGGAGTCATTCCTGTGACAGGTGGGGATACCTCTACCGGCTTATGGACACTGGTGTTGTTCGGATTACTTGCGCTGTTAGGAATCGCTTTTCTTGTGGCACTCTTCTCCCCACGCACCACCCATGAACACATCGATAGGAACCCGCCACCTGACGTGTAGGCGACGCGAAACGAACACGTCTTCGCTTACTTATCTCCTCTGTGTCCCCTCGTTTGCTCGGATTGCTTGTGTTTTGGTGAGCATGAGCTCGGGAAATGAGGGGACGAAAGGGCAATCTGTCTTTTTTATTGCACTGATCGTTATATAGATTGAATAGAGAAAGAAAGGACC
>DASWEH010000374.1:0-11459 GCA_036394895.1 Anaerolineales bacterium | reverse complement strand
TGATGTCCTGTAAATCTTTGTAGCGTTGCAGAACGCGTTGGACTTCGCGCGCGGTTCGATAGTGTTCATCGCCCACGATATTGGGGTCAAGGATTCGGGAGGTGGAGCCGAGTGGATCAACAGCCGGGTAAATGCCTTTTTCCACAATGGAGCGCTCGAGCGCGATGGTCGCGTCGAGGTGAGTAAATGTCGCTACCGGCGCGGGATCGGAGTAATCATCCGCAGGGACATAAACCGCCTGCATGGATGTGATCGAGCCCGTACGGGTCGAGGTAATGCGTTCCTGTAACTCACCCATTTCTGTGGCAAGCGTTGGCTGATATCCCACCGCAGACGGCATACGCCCAAGCAATGCTGACACTTCAGAACCAGACATGGAGAAGCGGAAGATGTTATCCACGAAAAGCAAAACATCCTTGCCCTGATCGCGGAAGTATTCGGCCATCGCCAACGCCGTCAGAGCCACACGCAGGCGCACGCCAGAAGGCTCATTCATCTGACCATAAACCATCACGGTGTCTTTCATCACGCCTGACTCAAGCATTTCACGGTAAAGCTGCGTGCCTTCACGAGTACGTTCACCCACGCCGGCAAACACCGAGTTGCCTTCATGTTCGGTAGCAACCGAGCGGATCAGTTCCATGATGATGACCGTCTTGCCAGTCCCCGCGCCGCCGAAGATGCCTGTCTTGCCACCTTTGGTAAACGGAGCGATCAAGTCGATAACTTTCACACCTGTTTCAAAAATGTCCACGCCGGTGGACTGTTCTGCAAAGGTCGGCGCTGGGCGATGGATCGGATAGTGAGTTGCGGCATTTACCACACCTTTTTCATCAACTGGCTTGCCAAGCACATTGAAAATACGACCGAGCGTGGCAGGGCCAACGGGAACCATAATCGGCGCGCCTGTGGCCTCAGCGGGAATGCCGCGCTGGAGACCATCTGTTGCATCCATTGCTACTGTGCGGACCCAGTTATCACCGATATGTTTTTGGACTTCCAAAATAAGCGGGTCTTTTCCAATACGTTCAACTTGAATCGCTTCGAAAAGCTCAGGGATGTCGCCCTCAGGGAATTCCACATCCACAACGCCACCCAGAATTTGCACTACACGGCCTGTTGCATTTGCCATGATTTTCCTCCAATTATTCAGCGGCGAGCGCTTCTGCGCCGCCCACAATATCTAAGATATCGTTAGTGATCGTCTGCTGACGAACTTTGTTATATTCCAGCTGTAATGCTCCAACCAGTTCCTTGGCATTATCCGTTGCGTTCCGCATGGCAATCATGCGCGCTGCATGTTCACTGGCTTGTGATTCGAGGATTGCCTGATAAATCTGCAATGCTGTAAAACGCGGGATCATTTCATCCAGAATTTCCTTCTGGTCAGGCTCGAATTCATAGGCCGCGGCTGGACCCGCATGCGGCTGCTCAAATTCCTGTACAAGCTGCGCTGCATTCTCGATTTCGAGCGGCAGAAGTTTCTTCATCGTCGTGACCTGGCGAGCCATGCTCACAAAATCAGTGTAGATCAAAAAGACTTCATCTACTTCACCTTTGATGAAGTCATCCACCACCAGCCTTCCGATTGCTGAGACTGAATTAAACTTCGGTGCAGAGGGAAGGTTGCTAAAATCCGCAAGCACAGGTTTTCGCATCCTCAGGAGCAAGTCACGTCCCTTGCGCCCCACCGTAATGTATTTAACGGGCAGACGATATTTGTCAAACTGCTGTAAGACATAACGAATGACATTCGTATTGTATGCCCCCGCCAAACCGCGATCGGCTGTCATCACAATGACAAGGACATTCTTCGGGTTGGCACGCGTCGTCAATAACGGATGCAGGTTTCCGGTCCCGGGTTGATTCGTGATGTGTCTCAACACCTGCCAGGCTTTCGTCGCGTAGGAGCGGGTCGCGGTCAACGCCTGAATCGCTTTTCGGACTTTTGCCGCGCTAACTGCCTCCAGCGCACGGGTCACTTGGGATATATTCTTTACACTATTGATGCGAAGCCGCATCTCACGCGCGGATGCCATTGCTTATGCCTGCCAGGAGTGACGGAAAGCATTCAGCGCTTTCGTCAGGTTGCCGCGGATGCTATCTGTGATCATCTTCTTTTCAGTAATATCCCGTCCAATTTCCGGATAGGAAGATTCCATAAATTTGAGCAGGTCAGTTTGCCATCGTGCCATGCTTGTCACAGGGACCTCATCTGCGTAACCATTCGTTCCGGCAAACATGATAAGTACTTGATCGGGGAGTGACATGGGCCGATATTGCGGCTGTTTAAGAATTTCCTGCATGCGTTGACCACGACCCAGCTGTTGCTGTGTGGCTTTGTCAAGATCAGATGCCATCAACGCGAACGCAGCCAGCTCACGATAAGCAGCCATATCAAGGCGCAAGCGACCAGCTACTTGCTTCATCGCCTTCGTCTGTGCATCCCCGCCTACACGCGAGACCGAAATACCCACATTCACAGCCGGGCGAATACCGGCATTGAACAGGTTCGTCTCCAAATAGATTTGTCCGTCAGTAATGGAAATCACATTGGTGGGCACATAAGAGGAAACGTCCCCTAGCAATGTCTCGATGATTGGCAAGGCTGTAAGCGAACCACCCGTGCCTTTCACTTTGACTATCTTATATTCATCGGGGTTGCTCATTTGCTTGCGAGCCTCTTCCGCTTCGTCTTTCGAAATGGGTCCCGTGTAAACTCTATTGTTCACTGCGTCGCTTTCAGAAGCGAGTGATCCACTGAAATCCTTCTTTACGATTACATATTGATTGGCGAGACGGGCAGCGCGCTCCAGCAAGCGAGAATGGAGATAGAAAACATCCCCAGGATAGGCTTCACGGCCGGGTGGGCGGCGCAGGAGCAAGGAGACCTGGCGGTAGGCCCAGGCATGTTTGGAAAGGTCATCATAAATGATGAGGGCATCGCGGCCCGTTTCCATGAACTCTTCACCGATGGCACAACCAGAATAAGGTGCGATGTATTGCAACGCCGCCGATTCGTCTGCCGCGGCAACTACAACAATGGTATGCTCCATCGCGCCATCTCGTTCCAGAATACCGACCGTACGAGCGATGGCGGACTTTTTTAGTCCAATCGCTACATAGATGCAGATGAGATCTTGTCCTTTTTGATTGATGATCGTATCAATCGCAATGGCTGTTTTGCCTGTTTGACGGTCACCAATGATCAGCTCACGTTGACCGCGTCCCACAGGGATCATCGCGTCGATGGATTTGATACCAGTCTGAACGGGGGTGTCAACATCCTGGCGTTGCACAACGCCCGGTGCAATGCGCTCAATCGGGCGAAAACCAGTTGTAGCAATGGGTCCCTTGCCATCGATTGGCTCGCCCAACGCGTTGACCACGCGCCCGATCATTGCACCTCCTACTGGCACCGAAGCGATACGTCCCGTCCCGCGCACTGACATTCCCTCAATAATCCCCCCGTAATCACCCATGATGATCACGCCTACTCTGTCTTTTTCAAGGTTGAAGGCTGTCCCCATCACCCCATTGGCAAACTGGACCAGTTCCTGTGCTTTTACATTTGCAAGTCCATGAACACGAGCAATCCCATCGCCTGCCTCTACCACCGTACCAACATCGCTAATATTGAGTTCAGGCTCAAATCCCTCAATTTGTTTCTGCAAATCTCCCGCGATTTGCTTAATCAGATCTGTCATGAAGTCCTCCATGCAAAATTCTTATTACGTACAAGAGCCCGGATAAGACCATTATCCGGGCGTATCTGGTATTTTCCATTTAAGCTGCCTACGACATGCCTTCGTGAGGAGCAGCACAATCGAGCCAATAATACCTGAAAGAACCTTCATTGTCTAGTTACAGAGTGCCGCGTAATAATCCTATAAGCCTTGCGAAGGCGTCGCGTGGCACCGTGGCGACATTTTCTGAACGGACTCTGATTGCATATACCAACCTTCGCAAGGCTCTTATAGCGGCAGAATTTGCTTTTGATACCTAAACCCTTGTCAAGCGTACTATATAGCGTATACTAACTGCGAATTTTTTCTAACAAGGAGAGAAAAATGCTTTCTCGCGGAGAAGACAAGCCCCCCAGTCGTCGCATCAAACGGTATTGGAAGGTCGCTGTTCTGGCAAACATCAAGAATGAATCTGTGCCTAAACCAGAAGGCGTGCCACCGGACGCTTTCGCTGACTTTGACCACATCGAAACGATCGATGTGATTCGAGCAGCGCTTGAAACGGATGGACACCAAACTGTCTTTATCCAGGCAGATACAGATCTTCCCTACGCGCTTCGTGATGAAAAACCTGATATTTGTTTCAACATCGCCGAGGGATTGGGCGGCGACGCGCGCGAAGCGCAAGTCCCTGCTCTATTGGAAATGCTGCAAATTCCCTACACAGGCTCACGTGTACTCGCCAACGGCATCTCTTTGGATAAGACTCTCACCAAACGGATCTGGCGCGACCGACGATTGCCTGTGGCCTCATTCCAGGAATTTAGCATTGGGGATGAGCCTCTCCGCCAAGACCTGGAGTTCCCATTATTCGTCAAACCTGCCCGTGAAGGGACAGGCATGGGAGTGGATATGAACGCGATTGTGAACAACGAGAAGGAATTGCGTGAGCGTGCCGACTATATCATCAACACCTATCAGCAACCGGCCCTTGTGGAAACTTTTCTGCCGGGGCGTGAGTTCACGGTGGGTATCCTCGGAAGAGCAGATGCAAAAATATACTCACGTCATCCTGAGTGGTACGAAAAGGATGGATTCCATCGTTTCCCAGTGCTTGAACTGGATAGTTCGCGTTCCGTAACACCAATGGTTTATAGTCAGGCCGCAAAATCCAAAGAGGTGGGTGAAGAAGGGGCACCTGGTTATTTCTGCCCTGCCCATATTGAACCTGAACTCGAAAAGAAATTGAAATATTTTGCCTTGCGGGCGCATCAACTCTTGACCGCTCTTGATATATCACGTACAGACATTCGCCTTGATGCACAAGGCAATCCGCGTGTGATGGAAACCAACACCCTGCCCGGCTTAACGCCAAACTATAGCGATCTTTGTCTGCAAAGCAAAGCAGAAGGGATTCGCTACGAAGATCTGATCCTGGAGATCCTTTATCTTGGCGCATCACGTTGGGGGATGATCGAGCCGAGAGATGGTAGTTTTGAAAATCACAAGAAAAAATAGGTAATCAGCCAACATTCAGGAACAAAAACACGGAAGCCTGGAAAGCTTCCGTGTTTTGAGTTCAAGGAACTCAACTTTATGAAGTGACAACCTTAATATTAAATCGTTGGGAAGAGATTGCATTTCTCAAATTGTGCCAGAGCAACACATACATTTCCACACTGCGTGCAGTCGTTATATTGCCCAGATCGATAATTTCCCTCCACCCGAACCAGTCACGTAGGATTCGGACGACGGTTGCCTTTGCTTCAATGTCATTTCCACTGACAAAGACATGAGTTCTTTCAAGCAGCTTGGCGGGGTCGACCATGACATTCGCATTCATAGTGTTCAGAGTCTTGACCACTTTGGTTTCTGGAAATGCTCGCTGGATCTGTTCGCCCAATGAGTCAGTATTACAAACAGTAAGAGTCCACATATCGGTGGAACGGTCGAGCGGGTTTGACGTATCGATCAGAATTTTATCTTTTAGATTTTCTGCTCCTGCCTGTTCCAGTGCCTCCAGAGATGCAGACCCCAATGTACAATTAAAGATAATCTCACCGAACTCCGCGGCGTTTTGGAATGTCCCGTATAAGGCATGCTGTCCTGCATCCTTGGCCCAAGCGACCGCTGCGGCATTCGCGGCCTCGCGCGACCCCAGTATCACTTCATGCCCAAGTTGTATAAGCTTGGTACCAATTGTTTCCCCCGTCACACCCGTGCCCAAGACAGCAATGTTCATGTTTATGATCCTTCCCAGCACATGGAATTTTTGTTTATATTCCTACAATATAGCTTAACCGAATTCGCTCTGACCAAGTTCGTAGTGGCGAATTTTCATCGTCGGCTTTGTCAGCTTCGTCTTGAGCCATTTCAAACGGAAGGTTTCCTCACGCTCACGCTCTTCCAGCGAACTGACAATGAACGCAATCATATCCTGATATTGAGGGATAAAAATATGCTGGAGGGCATTTACGCGGCGTTGAGTTTTGCGCAATTCATTCGCCAGCCGCCAGACTGTGGAAGTGAGCATGGACAGTTGAGGGATACGCAACAAAACCTCGCGGAAGGCAGTGCTGGCTTCATCCAAAACGGCGGCAGTGTCACCAGGACTATAGAGCAGTTTCGGTGGCTCGCCACTCGCGGTGATTACAGGGATCGCCACGCCCATGATGCCGCGCAACTTGAGGTGGACATCGACCGTTTTATTAACCGCGAGAGCTGCCCATTCCACATGATCACTACCCATAACCAATCGGGCCTTTTTCATGGCATCATAAGCGGTTTGAAGCAATGCCCATACTTCCTTTTGAACTACATCGGCTTCCTTTGCTACGCGGACAAGCTCGCCGGTCAATGCTTCACGCTTACGGTCGAGGATCTCATAACCTTCCTGCGCAAAGCGAAGTTCCTTCTTTAAACGGATCAGGTTTGTGCGGGTAGGAGCAACACTAATTTGTGGCATCTTCGCCCTTATAATATTGCGCGATCTCTTCCAATGTCACGCGGGTGAGTTCAGTCTTCTCCAACATGGAGAGCAGTTTCCAGCCAATTTCGAGGGTTCTTTCGATCGTCCGGTTCTCAGTGAAACCCTGATTGACAAACTCATGCTCGAAAGCGCGTCCAAACTTCAAGTACTTCTGGTCTGTATCGCTTAATTCTTCTTCGCCAATGACGGAGGCAAGCGCGCGTATATCCTGCGTTCTGGCGTACGCAGCATAGAGTTGTGCGCCCCAGCGGGGATGGTCGTCGCGGGTGCGGCCCTTGCCAATTCCATCCTTCATCAAACGGGAAAGGCTGGGAAGCACTGTCACGGGCGGATATACACCGGCAAAAGAGAGCTCGCGCCCAAGCACAATCTGTCCTTCGGTAATGTAACCGGTCAGGTCAGGCATTGGATGCGTGATATCGTCATTGGGCATCGTCAGGATTGGAATCTGGGTAATAGAGCCCTTGCTGGTGCGAATACGACCTGTGCGCTCATACATAGAGGCGAGGTCGCTATACAAATAACCAGGATAACCTTTACGGCTGGGAACCTCACCGCGTATATTTGAGATTTGCCGCAGGGCTTCGCCATAATTGGTCATATCGGTGAGTACCACTAATACATGCATCTCACGTTCATAGGCAAGATACTCAGCCAGGGTCAGCGCGGCACGCGGCGTAACGATACGCTCCACCGGGGGATCATCTGCCAGGTTAAGGAACATCGCCACACGTGTTAATGCTCCGCTTTCGGTGAATGAACGTCGAAAGTAATCTGCCACGTCATTTTTCACGCCCATGGCCGCAAAGACAATGGAGAACTGCTCGGCTTCGGCATCCTGCGACGATCCAGCCACTCTACCAAGAGTAGCTTGGCGCACGATTTGAGCGGCAAGCTGATCATGCGGCAGGCCAGCGCCAGAGAATATAGGCAGTTTCTGTCCACGAAGGAGTGTGTTCAACCCATCAATGGATGAAATACCGGTTTGAATGTAATCGCGTGGGTAGACGCGCGCCGTCGGATTGATCGGCTGGCCGTTCACATCCGCGTAATGATCTGTAAGCGGCTGAGGACCACCATCAATCGGAGTACCCAAACCATCGAAGATGCGCCCCAACATTTCCTCAGCGACTGGCATGTGCAGGGTATCACCGAGAAAACGGACACTTGTTCCGTCGATGGATAATCCGGTTGAACCCGCGAACACCTGTACAACCGCTGTCCCCTCTCCAACTTCCAGCACGCGTCCACGTCGAAGTTGGCCTTTCGAATCGCGAATTTCTACGACCTCATCGTAACTGACGTTTGTCGCGCCTTCTACGATCAAAATTGGTCCTTCAATGCGGCCAACACCTACGACTTCCTGTCCGCCAAGTACTGTTGCTTCGTTCATCTGTACTCCGCATCTAATTGACTCATTTGTTCGTCAATTGCTTTTTGAACATCGTCGAATTTATTCAACGCATCATTCGGAACATTGGATTTCATACGGATCAACATATCCACCACCGGCAAATCGTGAATCATTGAAATTGGAGCGCCGCGTCTGATGATGTTCATCCCGCGCTCATGGAAGTAGAGAACAAGTTCAAGCATGCGAATCTGCTTCTCGACCGGTGAATAGGCATCTACAGGATCTGTGGCATTCTGTTGCAATATACCTTCCCGGATGAGGCGGGATGTTTCAAGAACCATACGCTCAGCGTATGGCAGGGCATCTGGACCAACGAGTTTGACAATTTGTGAAAGGCGGTTTTCTTCGCTTAACAATTCCATGGCGCGGTTGCGCATTGCAAACCAATCCTTACCGACTTTCTCGCGCCACCAATCGGCGACGTCTTCCAGATATTCACTGTAGCTATCCAGCCAGTTGATGGCAGGGAAGTGACGTGCAGAGGCAAGCGATTTATCCAGTGCCCAGAAACAACGGATGAAACGCTTCGTATGTTGGGTGACTGGCTCCGAGAAGTCACCGCCTGGAGGAGACACAGCACCTACAATACTCACTGATCCTTCTGTTCCATTTAGGTTTTCCACATACCCGGCTCGCTCGTAAAATTCGGCGAGACGACCTGCCAAATACGCAGGATAGCCTTCTTCAGCCGGCATTTCTTCGAGACGACCAGAAACTTCACGCAACGCTTCCGCCCAACGAGATGTTGAATCCGCCATCAGGGCGACACTGTAGCCCATATCGCGGTAATACTCAGCAATCGTAATGCCTGTGTAAATGCTCGCTTCTCGCGCAGCCACAGGCATATTGGATGTATTCGCGATCAGCACCGTGCGTTCCATCAATGGGCGTCCGGAACGTGGATCCACCAGATGCGGGAATTCCTGCAACACTTCAGTCATCTCGTTGCCGCGTTCCCCGCATCCGATATAAACAATTACCTGCGCATCCGCCCATTTGGCAATGCTGTGCTGGGTAACTGTCTTGCCTGAACCGAACGGGCCAGGAATGCCTGCCGCACCACCCTTGGCAACAGGGAAGAACGTATCCAAAATACGCTGGCCGGTAATCAAGGGGATGTGATGCCCAAGGCGCCGGACAAATGGACGCGCCCGGCGAACGGGCCAGCGCTGAAGCATAATCAATTCTTTTTCTTGCCTGCCAACTTTAAGTCTGGCGATGGGTTCGGTCACGGTGTATTCACCATCCGATGCGACCCAGGTGATTGTGCCTGCATCATCGGGGTGAACCATGACACGATGCTCAAAGGTCTCCGTCTCCATGGCAATGCCGAGGATCATTCCGCCTCTAATCTCATCCCCAACGTTTACTTTAGAGGTGTACTTCCAGCGCTTCTCGCGGCTAATGGGGTCGAATCTGGCACCGCGACTGATAAATGAGCCTGTTGCCTTTTCAATTAATGGAAGTGGGCGTTGCACGCCATCATAAATACTTTGAATTAAGCCAGGTCCCAGTTCAACGGACAAAGGCAAGCCTGTGCCAAAAATCGGCGCACCGGTTTGCATCCCCGAAGTTTCTTCATAGACCTGGGCTGTGATAATGTCGCCATCCAGACCAATCACTTCACCAACTAGGTGCTCATCCCCCACTTCAACAAGCTCAAGCATACCTATATGACGAGATCCGCGGGCGCGGACAACGGGGCCGCTGATCCATGTGATGGTTCCAACTCGATCACTCATGATTGTTCTCCAGTCAACACTTTATACACGGAGGCGCGCAATGTACTCTGTAATCGATTTAGCCGGGTCTCCAGCGTATTATCGTAATTTAATTTTCCATCGGCTGCACTCACAAAGACTCCAGTACCCTCCTCCAGAGGATCGCCGATTGTAAATTGTCCATTCAGTTCCCTGGAAATTTCATCAAGTAGCTTTTTCTCCAGAATATTTTTCGTTATTTTATCTGCTCTTATTTCAGCCTTATTGACCCTCAATTGCACCAATGCTTCACGAAGCAACATTGCGGCGATCTGATCATACTCAGGGCGCTTTTGAACGTCAGGCAGTTTTTCTTTTACAGCTTTAAACACGCGCTCAAGCAATTGTTCTCGATGTGCCAATTGCACTGAGCGAGCCTTCAATTGAGCTGTTGAAACCGCCTGACCACGCAGGCGTTCTACATCCTGTCTGGCCTGCTCAAGGATGGTTTTGCTTTCCTGCTCTGCCTGTGCCTGGGCGCGCTTTCGGATTGCCTCGGCCTTTTCTTTTGCTTCAGCCTTAATTTGCTCTGCTTCATCGCTCGCTTCGCTGAAGATCGCACGCTGCAACATCTCAATATCTTCTACTTCAGTTTTCATAAATAAGTATCCAATCTACCGCTATGCATGAGGCGGAAAAGATTCATAATCTTATCCCAATCGCCCGAAGAACGATTTCACCCAGCGATGCCTGCCCTTCTGGAGCACCGCCTTGCGCGGGGATCTCAACAACGAGTGGAACAGTGCTGCGAAGTTTGAGATGTTCCATCCTGGCAGGGATCAGTTCAGCAACATCCTGAGTTACCAGGACGATGCCTACATCCTTGGACGCCTGAGCCTCATCCAATGCCTGGTTTACTTCATCTGCCGTGGTCGCCACTCGCCCACCTACCCCCGCGAGAGAAAAACCCAACACCGCCTCAGGATGACCGATGACCAAAACTTTCATTATTTCCTGATTTCCTAGCGAAACAGAACCAAGAAGGCGATCAACAGACCGTAGATGGCAACACCTTCTGCAAGACCCACAAAGATCAGTGAACGACCCAAGGCCTCTGGCTTCTCGGCAATCGCGCCGATCGCCGCCGCGCCGGTGCCGCTTACCGCTACACCAGCGCCGAGCGCCGCCAGACCGGTAGAAATGCCTGCTGCCAACGAGGCATAAGGATCTGCCGCTGCTTGCTGTGCGACAATCACAGCAGCAAAGACTGTTTGAGGTGAGATTAGCCAAACGACTCCGATACCAAGTGCCATCAAAATCAGAAACACGTTGTAGCCCTTGAACGCAAATACCAAATTCTGCGCGGCTTTTACTGGATTATTGCTACGCAGACTTAAAAAGTATATTACGAACGGCATGAGGGGTATCACGGTTGCCAACGTTACAATAACAATTTTGATCATCTCTCTCGTCTCCTTTTTTCGTAGAAAAAATTTTGTTTTCTTAATATTGTTTTATTTCTCTGGTGTGCTTGAAAGGGTCAACGGCTCGTAAGCTGAGCCGCCACCTCTGAAGAACTTGCTGAAGAATTCGTAGTAGTGGAGACGCATCGTCTGGATGAAGACGATGAAGGCTTCCAAAAGAATAACGCCGAGATTCCCGAGTACCAC
>DASWEH010000373.1:0-9136 GCA_036394895.1 Anaerolineales bacterium | reverse complement strand
CGCGACGATGGCAGCCAACAACATGTCCTGGCACATTGGGGATGTGCGCGGTCGACTGGCTGCCGCCGGATATGGCAATGGCGGCACCGTGTGGGCGACGGAAAACTTTGCCGTGAGCAGCAACGGCATGGGCATCGATGAGATCATGGCAGCCTGGGCGGACCCGGATCACATGCGTCCGGCGGTCAATCCGGCGTATTGCAATGTGGGCGCGGGTATGGCTCAGACATCCGATGGAAGGATCTATTACGTCCTCCAGGCTGCTTATGTTGCCGGGCAGGAGTGCGGGAGTGTGTCCCCTGCCGGGTCAGGAGGTACTTCCGGACCAGGTATCGTTCCGAATGGCGTACCGCCAATATCGCAATTGATCATACCGGTAAAGATCGCCACACCGGATGCAGAAGGCAAGATCTTCCATGAGGTCCAGGCGGGTCAATCCTTCTGGTCGATTGCGATTGCCTACCAGATCACCATCCACGACCTGGAGGTCTGGAACAACCTTTCCCGTACCATACCATTGCGAGCCGGGCAGCGCTTATTCATCCCGGGGAAGGACACGAAAGGCTATGCCACGCCCACCCCCATTGGCATGGTCGTGACCCAAACCCCGGATGCAGATGGAAAGATCATCCATGAAGTGCAGCCTTATCAGGCGTTGTTCACAATTGCGGAGGCGTATCATGTCTCCGTGGATCGGATACTGGTATTGAATGGACTCCAGGCAGATTGGCCACTGCAAATTGGGCAGAAACTTATGATCTCCCCAGGTAACATCACGCCCAGTCCGACGTTGAGCAACATCCAGAAGCTCACCCCCGAGGCGGACGGCAGATACTACCATACAGTCCAGAGCGGCGAAACGCTCTCGTGGATTGCTGCCCTGTATGAGGTTCCGCTTTCGGATTTGATGGCTTGGAATGGGCTGAATGCTGCCTCCGTCATCCGCCCGGACCAAAAATTGCTCCTTCTCGTTGCCCCGCCTGCAACGCCTACGCTGAGTCCAACAACGATACCACCCACTCCTTCTCCCTCCATCACTCCACCACCGCCAACGGGAACCCCGCCTGTCACTGCTACACAATCCACGCGTAAATCTGGCGTTAGTCTTATTTTAGTTGTGGTCACGATAGTGATTGGTGGATTGCTCTGGTGGAGATTTTCACGCAAACGTTAGAGGCTGGAAAGATGGAGATGAGATGATGAAAACATGGGTCCAAAGAGCAGTGAATGGCTGGCCTCAGTGGGCATCCACACTCTGGATGATGTGGCGCAGTTGGGTGTGGTGGAGACGTATAAGCGCGTCAAGGCGGCGTACCGGAAAAGGTGACGCTCAACATGCTCTGGGGACTTCAAGCCGCGCTGCTCGACCTGCCCTGCACTGCGCGTGAACTGCCGGCGGATATCAAGGAAGAGTTGATGAAGCAGGTAGAAGAGGAATGAATTGGAGAGTACCTAAGATAGAGGGCAATCGAAGTCAATCAAATAACCCACCTAGCCTATCACTCGCTACGCTCGGGTACGCTTACGCAGTCCCCCAAATCCGACAACTTAAGTGTTGAATACGCATCCCAAATTTTCATTGTCGTATTTGGGGGAGGTGTCACGTAGTGACGAAGGGGGCGGATGGGCTAAAATTTTAGAACGTTAATTCTATTCTATGATTCATCTGCTACAATCTTTTTATGATAAAGCCTATTGAACGAATACTCCACTCTTTGCTTTTACTTATTTTCATAGGCACGAGCGGCAGCATTGTTTATTACTTCAAGACTGCACCCAGTGTCACCCCGGCAGCGACACGCACAGCGATGCCCACACCCGTTCCCAGCCTCTCCAGCACAATAGAACCAACACCGGATACAGACTGGTCCCTGTTACAACCCGGGCTCGAGCGGCGCGTGATCGAAGTCTATAATGACCAGAACCAGCATGGCGAGTCACTTTACATATGGCGCCTCGATCAAAATTACTTCCGGATGGATGTTGCCTATGACGAAAGCCCCAAGTCTCTGGATACCTGGCAAAAAGAGACGAACGCCTCCCTTGTCCTGAATGGTGGTTACTTTAGTATCGAAAACGAGAGATATTTTCCGGATGGACTCACCATCCTCAATGGAAAAGCCTTTGGACGCAGTTTTAACGGGTTCGGAGGGATGCTGGCGATCGATCAATCCGGGGCGGAATTAAGGTGGCTGGTCCAGAAACCCTACAATGCCTATGAAGCATTGCACGCGGCTTTACAGTCGTTTCCCATCCTTGTCCAACCGGGCGGCGAACTTGGCTTCCCTTCAGAGAAGGAAAACCACGCAAGAGCAAGGCGAACGGTCATTGCGCAGGATAGGGAGGGCCGAATCCTTTTTATCGTTGCCCCTGAAGGCTATTTTACCTTGCACCAGTTAAGTGTCTATTTGACAGAATCAGATCTCAACCTGGATATTGCCCTCAATTTAGACGGGGGAGGGTCCACCGGTATACTGGTGGCGAACCCACGAGAAATCATCTCCCCAAAGGCGTTGCTGCCGTTCGTCATCCTGGTCTATGCTCGCTAACCTCACAAACGAATCTATATCGCCAATCTACTCTTTCCACCCATTGCGCGCGTTTACCAAGTGACAGTCACCTGCTGTGCGAGGTGACTGTCACTTTATTCTTCGTCCATCAGCTTCAAAAACGCGTCCACCACTTGCGGGTCAAAGTGACTGCCAGATAACTCCTGGATATGATGGAGGGCTTTGTCCTTCGGCCAGGCAGCCCGGTAAGGACGATTCGAAGTCAGCGCGTCATACACGTCCACGATACAGAAGAGGCGTGCCGCAAGTGGGATCTCTTCACCCTTCAGTCCGCGTGGATAACCGGTGCCGTCCCATTTTTCGTGATGGCAGTAAGGGATATCCAGCGCAAGCCTAAGATAAGCGATCGGTTTGAGCATCTGAAATGCATAGGTAGGATGCATGCGCATGATGATCCATTCTTCTTCGGTCAATTGGTCGGGTTTGAGCAGGATGCGGTCTGGGATGCCCATCTTGCCAATATCGTGGAGGAGCGCTCCCTGTCTGATCTGGATCAATTCCTGCGAGCTGACCCCCATTCTTTCTGCCAATCGAACGGTCATCTCGGTCACGCGTCTGGTGTGACCCTCGGTTTCCTTATCACGCAGGTCGAGTGCGGTTGACCAGCCTTCCAGGGTTGTGTCGTAGGCTTGTGTTAAATCCGCATTGGAGCGTTGAAGGTCCGCAAATAAAGTAGCATTGTCAATGGCAATGGCAGTTTGTCCTGCAAGAGTTTCAAGGAATTTCAGCCATTCCGTTTTCATAATGATCGGAGCGCGGTGATAGATTTCCAGGGCGCCCAAAAGCTTATCCTTGGCAATCAACGGCGCAATGAAGTAGATGACAAAATTTTCCTCGGCGATCAACTCGGCGCGGTCGGAAATTTCAGAAGGGATTTCGATCTCAGCCCGCCCAAAGATGCGTCGTTCCTGCACGGCAAATCCTGCGTTCCCCTTGCCAAGCTGAATAGAAGTCTTTTTTATAATCTCCGTTCGAAAGCCCTGACCACTGGTGTATTCCAGGGTTTGTGTATCAGAGTCAAGCAGCAGGATGGCACAAGCATCCACGTGCAGCCGGGCTCGCGCCTGGTAAACCACCACCTGGAGGGTCTGGCTCAATTCCATGTTTGAAGTAATGGCGAGGTCTATTTCTCTCAATGCTTTTTCATGCTTGAGGTGTAGCTGAGCTTTTTCGTAGAGTTGGGCGTTGTCAATTGCAAGCGCCGCGTGACCTCCAAAAATGGAGGCCAGCTTGAGGTCTTGTAGATCGAAGCGCTGGGAATCTTCAGAATCCATGATCATCAGAGAGCCCACCACATGCGCCCCTTTGATGAGCGGGATCCCCATCATCGACTTGATATCGAAGAGTTCAATCATCTTTTGATCCACTGCCGTGGAGTTCGGCGCATCATTGACCAGGATCGGTTTTCGTTCGCGGGCGACCCGTGCCCCTAGCAATTGTGGATCATAAACGGGGACTCTCATGCCAATGAACTGATCCGCGCCAGGCCCGTAGGCGGAGAACCCGATCAGTTCACCTCCCTCCAACAGCCACAGAAAAGCAGCCTGTGTTTTAAAAACGTCCACACTTTCCCGGCAGATCAGGTCGAGCAACTTTCGAAGATCGAGGATTTCGCTTAAGGCACGGCTGAGGCGTTCCAGCCTTTGGGATAACTCCCGTTCTTTGCGTTCATTGATGAGCAGGACCTGATTCTCTTTATTTCTTTGGACCAACTCCCTCGAGGCGTTGCGGATGATCAGGAATAGGGTTCCGTAGAGGATCAGGAATGCAATCCCTACCCCGCTCCAGACGGTATATCGGATGCGCGTCAGGCGCGACTGTAGTTTGGATAGATCATAATAAACTTCATAAGCCCCCAGGATCTCCTCCGAGTCAGCTGGCTCGAGCGGTACATAGATCTCGAAGAGTTCACTGTAATGGCCTCGTTCTGCAATATTCTCCTCTGCCTCCAGATTGGAGATAGCTGTTGCAATCTCTCCGTGGAATGCTTCCTGTAGCTCCACATCGAGGGGGAAGGTTTTCCCCATGATATTTTTGTCATCAGAATAGATGAGCAACCCGTCGAGGTTCCAGATTTTGATGCGCACGACGTTCGCGCTAAGCAGAGTGTTATGGATCAGCGCATCGATCTCCTCATAACGTTCTCCCTTGAAAGCTGTCTTCAAATCAGCCACTGTCAGGCTCTTATTCAGGATGTTGGTTGCCTGATCGGCAGTATTCTGGGCCACCGCCGCGAGTGCATCACGCTCCAACATGAATTCCAGGCGCCACGCCAATCCTGCTGCGATCAGCAATGTAACCAGGAACGATATGAGAGTGAAACGGACAAGGAGGCTCATCCCCGAAAAGAATTTATGGAACATTGGCTTTTATCGATAAGTAAAACCATGATACCATCATCAAGGATGTCTACTCATTTCAAATATGTTATTTACATTGATAATGTATTGCATTATAGGGGGAAAGTGAGAAGGTGAATGATTTGTCCTGCTTACCCTGGACGCTCCACGATTGAGCCGATAGTTCCATATAAGCGTAGATCTGCCGTAAGGAACAATGTCCGTCCCCGGGCTTCGGCGCGCTTGATGTCTACCCTGATCCGCTCCATGCCACGCTGGTATTCTGCATCCGTGAGAACGCTGAGTTGTGACGTGGACGTTTTGTCCAAGCGTCCCTGCCTCAGGATTTCATGGGTTGGAAGCCGGTAGGTCCAATGTTCCACCTCTTGTGTGAGGCAGCCCTCAAACCCCGCTTCCTTCATCCAGGTTCGCAGAGAGCTGGAGGCGGGATACCGTTTCTTGTCAATCTCGAGGCTCTCTTTGAAATAATCGTAGACGTACCACTGGTCTACCGCGCTATGAGGGTCGAGTCCCACGATCAGGATCATTCCAGCGGGGCGCAGGATGCGTCGTGCCTCTGCCAGGAAGGCAACTTTGTCGGGGAAATGGTGGAATGCATTGATACAAAACAGCCTGTCAAAGGATTGTGCTTGCCATGGCAATCGTTCGGCTGTCCCTTGAACCAAAGGAATTCCGGGTAGCCGGCTTCGTGCCTGGGCGAGCATTCCTGCCGAGAAATCAAGACCAGTGAGATGGATTCGGGAAAGGGCGTGCACAAAGTCCAGCCAATGACCGGTCCCGCAGCCTATCTCGAGAATCTCTAGACCTGGCTGACTTCCAATGAATCCCCGCAGCGCCTGCTCAACGCTCACGTACGAATTCCGTTCGTAGCGCGTATCGTAGGTACGGGCGATCTGATCATAGTCCGCGTGCCTATTGATTTGACTCATCATGGCTCATTATACTTATCTGGAAGGGCCAAATAAACTGTAGCCGATTCCCTGTCCGTTCCGATGAGATTTCGCTGTGACATAATACCTCCTGGGTTTTAGATACTCTCGCAAATCAAAAGCGAATAGAACAGCTGATAAGCGCAAAATTGACTGAACATATTGTGAAAGCGCCTGATAGGGAGCTGTAAAGTGCGTTTCCGTATTGGATACGTCTGGTCTGATATAACTGAAAAGCGCCACTTTTCTATGGGAAGTTGGCACTGCCCCATAATTACATATTGGTTCACATTTGCATTAGTATCATGATGTGAATGGGAAATAAATAGAATCCTAGAGGCTTTATGTCAAGTATCGCATCTTTATCACAGTCGAAACCTCGCACTTTGATTCCACCTTGGCTGAAAGGCAAATGGGGATTTTTAGGCATCCTCTTTATCGTATATATTCTCCTCAATCTGGCATGGACTTACTTTCATTGGGGAGGCCCGCAGCGTGTTAGCCTGATCGCGAACTTGCTCTCGTTTACCCCAAGTTTTCTGGCATCCGTGCTGGCTTGGCGTGTGGCGGCACAGAAGTCGCTCAGCGCGCCTCTCCGGCGAGCCTGGTTGATCTTAGGCACGAGCTTCTTCATGTTCTTCATTGGGAATCTGATCTGGGCCTATCTGGAACTTGTTTTACACGTCGAGCCTTTTCCATCTATTGCTGATGTTTTCTACCTGGCGTTTTACCCGCTGGGATTATGGGGATTGCTTTCTCTGCCAAGTGCGCCGCACAATCGGCGTGAACGCCTGACTCTTTGGCTAGATCTGTTCAGCGTGCTGACGGCTGCCACGATGTTCGTTGGATATTTCATCATCATCCCAACCGCGGCGACCAGCGGCAATGACATTCTCACGCAACTGATCGCGCCCGCTTACCCCATTGGCAGTCTGCTCATGATTGGTGGCATTTTAGCCATCCTATACCGGCGTCCCTCGCCGGATACCCAATCCGCGCTCATCCTCCTACTCATTGGAATGCTCTTCTTTGTCGGTGGCGATTTTGCATTTGGTTACACTAGCCTGATTGGCACGTATACAACCGGCAACTGGACGGATGCAAGTTGGAACGTGGCAGCGCTCTTTTTTGCCCTGGCTGCCCTGCAGAAAATCTATAGTGGCCCCACTTCCACTTTAACGCAGGGCTGGATCACTTTTCGAAGCAGATTTATAAGCTGGCTTCCTCCCGTTGCGGTCGGTTTAGGTTATGGATTGGTATTCTATGTGGTGATCATGAATGACAGCTGGGCAGCCGAATGGCTAATGGCGGGCGCGCTGCTACTCACCCTGCTGGTCATCTCTCGACAGATTACCTCTCCCGATTTTGCGAATTTGCCTGTTCGGGCCAAGATGATTCTTACCTTTATTATGGTAAGTGTGCTCTCGGTGAGTCTAGTATCTGCAACGGCTTATCTTACGATACGCTCCAATCTGGAGTCCGTTGTGGGTAACAGTCTAAAAGCAGATGTCGAGCTCCGCTCACAGACTCTTGGCAATGAGGTGAGCAAGCAACTGGATGTAATGGAAGGCTTTGCGCTGGGCCAGACTATTCAAGATGGAGCTGATGCAGCCAATGCCCTTTACGCGGGCAATAAGACTACGATCGAAGCCCAACTTCAACAGCGGGACCTAGCCTGGAAAGCCGCGCCTGATACCGAGCCGCTCATTCAAGATGTGCTGAACAATACAATCGCCGAAGAGTTATACGAGTTTCAACACAACTTCCCCACTCATTCAGATCTACTGCTCACGGATAAGCATGGCGCGACCGTCGCTGCCACGGCTCGACCAGGCAGTTATTCTCAGGGTTCCGAGGATTGGTGGCAGGCAGCTTACAACCAGGGACAGGGTGCTCTCTACGTCGGTCAACCGACCTTCAATCCTGCTACCCGGGCCCTGAGCGTCATCATCGCGGTCCCGGTCCACGCGCACCTCAAGCCTGAAGTGATTGGCGTCATCCGCACAACCTTTCATATCGAGAATATCCTTGAGGTGCTAAAGGCCTCTCACCTTGATTTTGACCTGCTTCTGCCTGGCGGAACGTTGCTCAATCAACAAGGCGACACGAAGGACCTAGACTCTGATACCGTGGCACGACTGCAAGCTACCGAGGATGATAATTATGCTAAGCTGAATTTCGATGGAACTTTGCAACTGGTCAGCCAGGCGCCCGTAGCCTCGCCTGATCTAGGAGACGCCGATGTCTTCAAGAATTTGAACTGGACACTCATTGCTCACGAAAAACCTGCGACGGCATTCGCTCCGCTTTATACTGCCGGGCGGACTGCCTTGCTGACAACGCTCGTGGTTCTATTCCTGACGACCGGGGTCGCCGTGATTCTGGCACAGTTGCTGGTTGCGCCCATTGCCCGTCTGACACAGGTTGCTGCGCAGATTGCGAAAGGCGATCTGTGTACACAGGCGCAGGTCGAATCTCATGATGAAATTGGCACATTAGCCAGTACCTTCAACAGCATGTTGGATGCACTCGCACGCACCCAGGAGGAACTACAGGAGAGTGAGGCTCTCTATCGCAGCCTGGTAGATTATTCTCCAGACATGATTGCCGTCCATAATGGTGATAGGGTACTCTTTATTAACACGGCTGGAGTGAAGCTACTGGGTGCTAAAAACTCAGACGAACTTATCGGCCAACCTATTTTGACCATTTTGCCTCCAGAAGATCGTGAGTCTGCACAGAAAGGAATAGAACTTACCCAGGCGAGCGGAGAACCAACCCCACTGCTGCAACAAACGATGCATCGCTTGGATGGGACTAGTTTTGAAGCAGAATTTATAGCCATACCGATTTCATACGCGGGTCAACCGGCTATCCAGTTTGTCATGCGCGACATCACAGAACGCAAGAATGCACAAGAAAAAATCCATCAATTGCTTACCCAGGTGGCACGTCAGAGAGGGGATTTGGAAATCCGCGTGGCGCAAAGGACTGAGGAGTTGAACGAGATCAATCAGCGCTTACAGACTCAATTGATCGAGCGGCAGCATTTGATGCTGTCGTTGCGAGATAGTGAAGAGCGTTTCCGCCTGTTGTTCGAGGCTTCGCCCGATGCCATTCTGTTGATTGATCCAAATGATCCAGATGGCTCCTGGCCAATTGTAGATTGTAACGAGGTTGCCTGCACGATGAATGGTTATACGCGTGAGGAACTCATTGGCCAGTCTGTTGATCTGATCAATGCAACTCCGGGTGATTCCGCTGAACGTGAAGAGTA
>DASWEH010000372.1:0-5771 GCA_036394895.1 Anaerolineales bacterium | reverse complement strand
CAAACGGAATAATGTCCAACAGGAAAGGTTCCAAGATCAACGTACTCCTGGAATGGTTCGAGTACCTGTATGCAGACCTTGTCCGGGTCAACAAGAGAGTAGACATCCGCCCTTATTTTGTTTTCCTGATCCGGTGCATCGGTGGCCGCGAGTAAGATTCTCGTCGCCGGGTTTTGGCTTAAATGGATTCAAGTTTGGCTCACTTGTCAATATAGCACCTACAGGCGGGCTGGTTACAGCGGTATCTGGAGCAAGTGTTGCCTCAGGCTTTGGAGTGCAGGAAACAACAAGAAGAACGATCAGCCACACGATTTTATATCTCATTTGGTCTCCAAGAAAGATTTATGAATTGACGTTTTGCTTACACGGATAGTTCCTCATTAAACGAAAAGAGGTGAGCAGATTTTGCTCACCTCTCTCTTCAGTGAATATTTCAGCCTACGGACCCACAAATTTTATATTATTTTCACGGATTTCAAATGTCCATTTGTCAGAATTGTTGATGCAGCCAGACCCACTTGAATAGAATTTCCCTTTTGCGTTGTCGCTCCAGGCCCACAGGTTATAACATCCCTGTACCAAATCTGTGAACACAATATCATTATTCTTGGCAAGGTTAAAAGACCTATAGCCACATGCACCCTTGCTAGCTGTTTCGTTCAAGTACATAGACACGAGAACTCCCAGTTTTGTCGTGTTCACAATCCTAATTGTCGTTTCCTTACCCTCAGGAGCAGAAAGTACTCTAGTAGCACAGGGATCGCCACCAGAATTACTGGAGGTAGTGCTGACAGCAGCTGTCGTGGGAGCGGACACAGCTGTGGAAAGAGTTGCTGATGTCGGTAAGGGTAATGGCGTATCTGTTGGCAGAGGGGTCTGCGTCGGCGTTTCCGTGGGTGGTACGGGTGTAGCCGTTGGAATAGCCGCCTGAGTCTCTGCGACCATGGTGAATGCTGCTGCTGCAGCCGTATTTTGTACATCGATGGCTTGCATGGTCGGCGCGGGAGGTGCTCCACATGCACTGATGAGCATAGCGATGACGACTACAGTGAGGATGGAAAAGCGTTTCATAGTTTTTGAGTATCTCCTGATGAATTTAGCAATTGGGATAACAGCCACCAAGCGCGGTGATGCTGTCATTTTTGACAACAATTTTCCAATTGCCTTCCGTGATGTTGAAACCACCGAATGCTTTGAAATTTTGTTTGCCGGTGATAAATGCTCCTGCACTATATTGTCCAATCGGGCCAGAAAAGCTATCACCAGTGATGATCAAATATCCACATTGACCCATGGTCGTCACCACATACATGGACAAAACAATGGTCCCTTCTGGTTTGGTCTGGTTGGCAATGGCGAAATTCGCGGTGGGTCCCTGCCAGGCAGTGAGAGGTTGATTACAAACATCTTGATTATTGTCTGTGTTTGTAGAAGTGTTTGGTGATTGCGGCGTAAAGGTGGATATGCCAGTTGGAAGTACTCCTGGAGTGCTAGAGGTAGGCAATGGGGGAGGAGTATCGGTGGGCAGGGCAGTGGGAACGGGAGTATCTGTGGGAGGAACGGGGGTGGCAGTCGGGACCGCTGCTTGAGTCTCAGCCACCATGGTAAATGCTCCTGCTTCAGCAGTGTGTTGGACATCTACTGGGTTTGCGGTTGGCGCGGCTTGAGGCGCGCAGGCGCTCCCAAGCAAAATCAATACAACGCCAATGATTAATACATTTCGTTTCATTTGCTGATTCACTTTCGATGGACTTTATGAATTTGTGTTACTTATTTGATAACCACTTTATCTTTATATAAAGTGATTGACAGATCGTCGCTATGATGAAGTCTAAAGTTTCCAACCATCTTATTACCGCCAACCCAGGCAACATAAAGATAAGAACCTATTGGGGCTTGGATTTTTACGCTTCCTTCCACGGGATACTCAATAATGGAATACTTGCCATCTGGCATAGTCACTTGGAGGGAGATATACGCTTCCGTTTTTGCCTTATTGATCAGAGTAATCTGGCTAAAAGGAACAGCTGGCGGCAGCGTTCCATACGTACGTACGGCAAGAGTCCATACGGCAGTGACTTGGCCCGCTGGAAGAGTTGCGGTGGCTGTCACATTTGCAGGTGGGACGGTCGTCGTGGTGGGACCGCTAGTTGCCGTGATAGGAGTGGTCGTCAGGTCAGTGACTGGCGTTGCAGGTGTAAATGTAGCGGATGGAGTATCGCTTGCAGCAAGGACAAGTGAGGGTAATGCCACAGGAATAGTTGGGCTATCGGTAATGGAAACCGTTGTGAGCGTAGGTTGAGCGGTCAACGTTTGCGCAACAGCTGTCTGGAAGAGATCTGTAGTTGGTCCCGTTCCAGGAGTTGGCGTAAAGCCTGGAATCTGGCTACAGGCGCCCAGCGATAGTGCAAGAATGAAACCGAGAACGACAACGTTCTTTCTCATTATGCCCTCCTTGGGGCTACGACTGACCAACGACCTCCATGAACTGGGTTACGACGTCGCGTAACATGCGTTCTGGCAATGCGCCAACCTGCCGGTGGACAATCTTTCCATTTGAAACGAATAGCATGGTGGGGATTCCCTGAATGCCATACTTCATCATCCATTCAGGATTTTCGTCTGTGTTTATCTTTGCGATTAGAATCTTCCCCTCATATTCCTTTGCCAATTTGTCGAGGGTCGGAGCAACCATCTTGCATGGATTGCACCATGGCGCCCAAAAATCCACAATCACGGGAATCGAAGATTGCAGAACAGTCTTTTCGAAAGCAGTATCGGTCACATGAATCGGTTCATTTGGCATGGTCATACACCTTTTGTTAATTTTGCCCTGAAAGGCAAGTAGATGCGGCAACTAAATTGAAATTGCCCTCATTCGGAAAAAGAGTATATCATAGAAAACCCACATGATATAATCGCCCGACATGGCTGAATTCTTTGAAAAATGGAGGAACGGGCTCGCCAAAACGAGCAAAACAGCATTTGGGCAACTGGCCCAATTGCTAGGTGCAACCCAAATTACACATGAAACTTGGGAAGATTTAGAAGCTCTGCTTATCCAGGCAGATTTGGGAATTGAGACGACAGCCGAAATTTTGGAATCGCTTCGCCTGGTTGTGCGGGACCAAGGTTTGATTTATTCCGAGGAGCTTTCGGAGGCACTCCGCGCGGAACTCCGTGCCAGGCTGGATCCTCCACCGACTCTTCAATGGAATGACAAACCTTCTGTCATTATGGTGGTTGGCGTCAATGGTTCTGGCAAGACAACAACAATAGCGAAGCTGGGACAACGTTTTCAGTCCGAGGGGAAGACTCTGCTCTTCGGCGCGGCCGATACGTTCCGCGCCGCGGCGGTGGATCAACTTCAGGTTTGGGGAGGCCGGCTCAAAATCGACGTGATCGCAGGCGCACCGGAATCGGACCCGGGCGCAGTGGCGTTCAATGCTGTCCAATCGGGCGCGGCACGCAAATTGGACTTGGTCATCATAGACACAGCCGGGCGCTTGCATACGCGTTTCAATTTAATGGAAGAGTTGAAGAAAGTCGATCGCGTGATCGGGAAAGCTTTGCCCGGCGCGCCCCATGCCGTTTGGCTTGTCCTGGATGCCACCACCGGACAAAATGCTTTGCAACAGGCGAAAGCATTTAAAGAAGCAGTCCGTGTGACCGGCGTGATCCTGGCGAAACTTGATTCATCCGCGCGCGGCGGGATGGCATTCGCTATTCAACGGGAGCTTAGGTTGCCGATTTTATTTGCTGGCCTAGGTGAAAAACCTGAAGATCTTATCCCTTTTGATCCGGATGCATTTGTTAAAGGTGTTATAGGAAGTTAGCAATTATCATTCGCGCTGAGCGGAGTGAGGATAGCCCTTCGACTGCGGAACTGAGATTGGCGCTCAGGGCGAAATATACTTTGGAGGAAAAATGCAAGACCTTGTTAATCGATTACAGTCCGCTCAGGACCTGACTCGTCAGTTACTGGTGCGTCTTTGACTTGGCGTCAAAGGAACTTAAACTTTCCGAACTTGAAAAAGAAATAGCTGCGCCCGATTTTTGGAGTAACCCTTCTCAGGCGCAACCCGTCATGAAGCAATACAACACCATCAAAGCCGAGGTGGAGTCATGGCGCGACTTTTCGCGCCATCTGCAAGACACACTTGAGCTTGCCCAACTGGATGATGAAAGCCTGCGCGCCGAACTGGAAGCAGAAATTTCTGGCATCGAAGCGGAACTCGAGAAACGCTCCTTCAAGGCGATGCTTTCAGGCAAGTATGATCACGACTCGGCCATCCTTGCCATCCATGCCGGGGCGGGCGGGACTGATTCTCAAGATTGGGCGGCGATGCTCGAGCGCATGTACTTGCGCTGGGCAGAAGCGCAGGGCTATGAAACAGAAATCCTGGACATCACGGAAGGCGAGGAAGCTGGCATTAAGAGTGTGACGATTGCGGTGAATGGTGAATATGCTTTCGGGTATCTGCGTTCGGAGAAAGGTGTTCACCGTCTGGTGCGGCTTTCTCCCTTCGACGCTGCTCATCGCAGGCATACCTCTTTTGCCCTCATTGAAGTACTTCCGCAGGTTGCCATGGATGAGGCTGAGATCGAAATCGATCCGGGTGATATCAAAATGGACGTTTATCGGTCTTCAGGGGCAGGTGGACAAAACGTCCAGAAAAATGCCACCGCAGTCCGCCTCACCCATATTCCTACAGGGATCGTGGTGACTTGTCAGAACGAGCGATCACAGACGCAAAACCGGGAATTTGCGATGCGAATTTTGCGAGCACGTTTACTGGAATTGAGACAGGCTGAAAAAGAGGAAGAGCGGGCCGTCCTACGCGGTGAATACACTAAAGCCGAATGGGGAAGCCAAATCCGTTCTTATGTGTTACATCCATATCAAATGGTGAAAGATCATCGGACCGATCATGAATCGGGAAACACGCAAGCCGTTTTGGATGGTGACCTGGAAGAATTCATGGAAGCTTACTTAAGAAATCCTGGTGGGTAGTTAATATGAAAAAGATATTTCAAGTTCTCTTCACGCGCGAGAATCTTCTAGCAATTCTCCTGTGTCTTATTTTGATTGCCCTGGTTATCTTCACTGCTGATACATCGCCGACCTGGATATATCAGGGATTTTAAATGTCCATATCGCAGCTTTTCATTATTGCGGCAATTGCCTATCTGGTTGGACAAATGAAAAAGGGGTGGTCTTTGGCGTTACTGGGGGTCAGCGCGTTCTTGATCTATTGGCTACAACCTGTTCAAGAGAATAGTACGTTGACGTTTTGGCTTCCAACGGGGACGCTGGTTGTAACCATGCTGATCTGGCTATTGACCTCCACTCCTGATGCACGCGGCTGGAAACAGAATCTGCCTTCCCTCTTGGTTCTATTGGGTGTGATCCTTCTCCTGGACTTGAATCGCTATTTCCACCTAGAGGGTATTTTTATTGCCGCAACTCCAAGACCCCAATGGATTGTTGTTTTTTTTGTCATCTTGCTAGTCTTTGCTTTTCTGGTCGCGCGGGTCAAACAGTTTCCATCGATCTTATTTGTTCTTGCCGCGATCGCTTTAATTTTCATGTTCATTTTTATCAAAGTGCCATCCGCATTGAGCATGCTTTTTGACACGCTATCAACCATACGTCAGAAAGAGACGAGCGGCTCAATCTCACTGGCATGGCTGGGATTTTCATACGTAGCATTTCGGTTACTGCACACTATTTTTGATCGAAAAGCTGGGCGATTGCCATCCGTGCCACT
>DASWEH010000371.1:0-7310 GCA_036394895.1 Anaerolineales bacterium | reverse complement strand
CCATCATTCCACGCGGACAGATGGGTGGCTTCACCATGTCTCTACCTGAGCAGGATAGTCTGCTTATGTCTCGTAACCAGATTCTGGCACGCATCACTGGCCTTATGGGCGGACGCGTCGCAGAGGAAATCTTTTGTAGTGATATTACCAGCGGCGCAGCGAACGACCTGAAAGTGGCTACACAATTGGCAGAGGAAATGGTCATGCGTCTCGGTATGAGCATGACCGGTCTGCGAGTCTTCAACAAACCGGAAGGCTATGAAGCCTTGAGTACTCCACGCGCAGGTCAGAAAACGTTTGAAGCTCTCGATGATGCGATCAACCACATCCTCGAAGAATGTTACTCGGAAGCCAAGCGCATTGTCAGCGAAAAACGCGAAGCAATGGAACGCGTAACGGAATACCTCCTGCAACAGGAAACTCTCAGCCGCGAAGAATTTGTAGCGCTGATGTAGATAGAATTCAGCACAATCAGCCATAGATAACTTGCGTGATGAAAAAGTAAAAGTCGGCTTGTGAAGCCGACTTTTGTTTCTTATGATCATCGCAACTCTGCTATTGAATACAAAGATACGATAACCAAGACTTAAAATGACCATAAGTCATATATAATGTTTTGTATCCTGCAACTGAGAGGCCCAATAATATAAACATGACAATTCCAGGGATGATGCAAGCAGTTCAACTAGAGGAAGAGGGTGGGCGATTGAACGTCCGTCAAATTCCGGTTCCAAAGCCTGGACCAGGCGAAGTGCTTGTTCGGATGGCAGCTTCGACGATCAACCCTTCTGATCTTGCATTTCTGTCTGCTAGTAGCGGCTATGAAAGAACTCTTCCTGTTGTCCCGGGCATCGAAGGGAGCGGAACAGTAGTGGCTGCTGGCCAAGGTTTTCTTCCGAATTTCTTAAGGGGAAAACGAGTTGCCTGCGCGAAATCGCCAACGCTGAATGGCACATGGGCGGAATATATGCTGACATCTGCTTCGCTATGTGTGCCTCTGAATAAGAACGTGTCATTGGAACAAGGAGCGACGTTGGTCGTCAACCCGATGACAGCTGTGATTTTCTTTGAAATCATCAAACAAGTTAGGCATGCCGCCATCGTCAACACAGCAGCCGCCAGTCAACTTGGAAGAATGATCTTGCGCTTGTCTCTTAAAAAAGGTGTGCCACTTATCAACGTAGTGCGGCGAAAGGACCAGGCAGATCTACTTTATTCTCTCGGTGCGAAATATGTTCTCGTCAGCACTGATGCCGACTTCGACGAAAAACTGACTGAGTTAGCCCATGGTCTCAAAGCGACCCTCATCTTGGAAGCCATTAGTGGAGATTTTACCCAGCATCTGATAGATGCCTCGCCGGATGAAAGCTTGATCCTGCTCTATTCAAACCTTTCTGCAGAGCCAGCCAAAATCACACCTAACTCTCTATGGAATCACCATCGACGCGTGGAGGGTTTTTATCTCGCTACTTGGGCCGCAAAGAACGGATTGCTGAAAGTCGTGAGGGCTTCTCAACAAGCGCAGAAAATGGCAGAGACAGAATTACAAACGACCTTCCAGAAACGTTTATCCTTATCTTCAGCGCAGGAAGGAGTAGAGCTTTATCAAAAGAATATGACGGTGGGAAAAATTCTACTGGTGATTGATCCAAAGGAAGTGGCTATTGATTGAAATATCATAAGAAAGATGTTTTTTGTGTTCTCCTTGGCTATTGCCCGAGTTGCTCAATTACTAAACGCACAACGTTGGCACTGGCATGCAGCGCGGCCATCTCTGCCTCGTTCAGGTTGGGGAAGAAAGTCTGGATAATTCCCTCTCCTCCTATAAGGTTCGGCAGTGAGACAGTCACATCTTTGATTCCTGCTACAGCCTCCATCGGTGTGCAAACAGTGAGTAATGAACGCTCGTCTTGCAAAATAACTTCTACGATTCGAGCGATAGCACTGCCAATACCGTAGTAAGTCGCTCCCTTCCCTGCGATAATATGATAAGCCGCCCGCCGGACTTTTTCATCGATCTCTGCATAGTCATCCGGGCAGATCGATATTTCCCGGCCCGTACAAAATTCCTGCAATGGGATTCCACCCACCGTCACCTGTGACCACGTCAACACCTCGGAATCTCCATGCTCACCCAATACATAGGCGTGGATATGTTGTGAATCGACCATGAGACGCCGCCCAATCAGGCTACGGAAACGCGCGGTATCTAACGTGGTGCCTGACCCAATCACGCGGCTGGAAGGCACACCCACTTCCCCAGCATAACGCGCCGCGATATGAGTCATTACATCGACCGGGTTCGTTGCGATCAGCAAAATAGCATCAGGAGCATATTGAAGAATATTGGGAATCACCTGTTTGAACACTTGTGTATTGCGGCCCAATAACTCGAGCCGTGTCTCACCCGGCTTTTGCCCTACCCCTGCCGAAACGATCACTACCTTACAGCCAGTCAGGTCAGCATAATCTCCAGCTGTCACCTCGAGTGGATGCGCAAATGGGACTGCATGGAGAATATCATCCGCTTCAGATTCAGCCCGCGCCCGATTTTGATCAACCAACACCACCCGTCGTCCAACGCCGCGCATCACCAATGCGTACGCGGCCGTCGCCCCGACAAACCCACTTCCCACAATACCTGTTTTCATTTCTTCTCCTATCTAGAGTTCCGTCATTGCGAGGAGGGTTGAAACGCGAGAGCGTTGAAAGCCCGGCGAAGCAATCTCAAATACCGTTTGCAAATATGTAATTCTAATGGAGATTGCTTCGCCGCTCGCAATGACGATTCTACTCTGCGCGGGATGCCCATGCATCAATCTCAACTCGAAACGCGGGGCTCGCCAGCGCAGCGACATATAATAATGTGCTACAGGGTTGGTGCCCCTGAAGTTTTGATAATACAATTTCGCGTCTTTTTGCAGTATCGATTTCGCCCACCAAATAATAGGTCAGCTTGATGATATCTTTTACATCCATGTTCGCGGCACGAAGATTATGAAAAATGTTCTCGAACGCAAGATCAATTTGTTCCAACGGATCGTCTGGAATGGTTCCATCCTGTCTCATGCCAACTTGACCTGAAATTACCAATAGGCGTTCGTTGCTAATTTCAATTTGATGAGAGTATGAGCCAACAGGTTCGTGAACATCTTGAGGGTTTCGAAATTCTTTCATAAGTCAACTCCTTGAGAGAATATACACCGAGTATTATATAATGGCTTTGAATTCTTTCCGTTTCTTACTCCTACTTACACAGGCTGTAAACCAGCCACCAAAGCCTCAACAATCCGGCGAAAACTTTCGTCGCAATCCTGTGGCATGCCAAAACCACCCGCCACTTCCAATGTGGCAAATCCATGAACCATGCTTCGGAACGCACGCAGTGCATGGATGGCATCCTCCCCTTGCAAGCCAAGCGAAGCCATGACTGCCAGTCCTATCTTCAGTGCACGTTCCTCTTCACGCACCAGGTTTTCATCCTGAATTGGCTGATTACCTGACGAGCGCAGCGTGGACATGTACAAGCCAGGATATTCCTTCACATAATTACGAAACGCCTGGGCCACGTCCATAAAAAGCTCAGGACCGCTTTTGCCAATCGCGGCTTCGCTCAAGCGATCCGCAAGCAGCTTGGCATTCATCACAGCTAATTCTTTTTGCAGGCCAGGCAACCCATCTATATGGTTGTAAAGTGATGGCGTTCGAATGTCCAATTTCTCTGCCAGTCGGTTGAGAGAAAGGGCATCTAACCCCTCAGTATTAATCAATTCCGCAGCAGCCTGGACGACAGCTGTTTTGGTCAAACGGGTTCTGGGTGACATCGTTGTTCCTCACTTATCTTCTGGCAAGGATTGCATGAAGTCCAGCATCAACGGACCAGCTATCTCAGGCATTTCGGCATGTGGATAATGGCCCGCGTTCTCGATGATCGCATACCTGCCACGCAAGGAATCTGCCACGCGCTTTGCTTCGCCCTGTGGGTCTTTGAAATCGGGGTCCTTGCTTCCCATCAACACCAAAGCGGGTTTATCCACCATTGGGATCCGCTCTCCCGACGCTTGCTTTGAAGCGTTGAGCATTTGTATCGTCGCCTCGAGGCGTCCACGCTGCTTCAAATTTGCGTACAGCGCGCCGGAATATTCGGCGAAATCTGCAGGCTTGCGCGTTGGATACAATGCCGAATAATACTTCAACCACATGAAAGGTCCCCACGGGCGGGCAAACAAGATAGAAAATAGCAATTGAAGGAAGCGATTCCCTTCTCCATCAACGAACGGATCCACAAGGATCAAGCCACGGATAAGGTCGGGCGCTTCAACCGCTGCCCAAATTCCAGCACCACCTCCCATAGAGTCTCCCACAACTATGGCTGGCCCGGCGTTCAGTTCACGGATAAGGGCAAGGATATCCTTGCCTACGCCAGCAACCGAATAATCATTCCATTCCTCGCTGGTCTCGCCATGACCGCGCACATCCATCGTTGCCACGCGATAACCTGCCTTCACAAGCAGAGGGACAAGAAATCGATACTCGCCTCTTAGGTCGCCCAACGAAGGCACACATACCACTAATTGACCTTCGCCTGTAACATCGTAGGCAATTTGTCCATTTTCAAGTTTGAGATATTGGGTTTTCATTATTTTCTCCTATTACTAATAATATTAGTATTTTAACTAATTATATTAGTTTTGTCAATACTTTGAAAAACAAAAACTGACTTCTAGGATTGACCCAAAAGTCAGTTTTACTTCGCAATATCAATTGTTCGGCTCTTACCTAGATCTCATACATTAAATTTCCAAATACACCGAATCTACAATCCCAACAATGACAGAAATTACGGCGGCATCGGGATTCTTCAACGCCTGCCGCGCGCCGTTGCCTTCGCGATTCACGAGCACGGTATCACCAATACCAGCCTGGGTGTTATCCAGCGCAATGAAATCCTCGTTAGGCTCTGGTAGATCTCCATCCATGACCAACGGTTGGACCACCAATAATCTGCGATTTTTGTAATCTTTATGACTGATCGTGGTAACGATCGTTCCGACAACTTTGGCTAAAACCAATTAAAACCTCTCTCCTCTGTTAAGCTAGGCACTTCGACTGCATTCCTCAAAGAACATTCGTCACTCCGCTCAGCGCGACAAGTGTTACGTAAACTGATTATGCCCTTGGCGCAAAGTGTAATCAAACCTGCCATCGGGCTTGACTTCCAATTCATCCACAATCCCAACCAGAGCCAAATCGATCGGCACGAACTTTTCATCAGGCATGGCAAGAGCGGCTTCACGCGAGCGGACCATCACACACAAGTCGCCTGGTCCCGCCTGCACTACATCCGCTGCGACTTGCAGGATGCCGACTGGTTCCAGCTTCTTATTCAAAGGCTGGACGACTAAGAGTTTCAGTCCCTCCGTACCTTGATATTTGATCGTGCAAATCGCGGTGCCTCTGACTCTGCCGAATAGCATTATTTCAATCCTATCCCTTTGACGACCCGATGAATGATGTTATCGAGTAGTTTTGCATCTACTTGATTGCCAAGACGTGCGATGACCGCAAAGCGAATCCGCTTTTCGACATCATCCCCACTCCGCGCTGAGCGGAGCGACCCATTGGGGAGCGCAGTCGAAGCGTTCACGGGCTGAGAGGTCGTTGAAGCAACGGGGGCAACCGTCGGCTGCGCGTGAGTGGTCTGCCGTGTAGGCGGCTCCGAAAGATAAGGTCGAACCGGTGCAGCCGGTGGGTTGTCCGCGCGGTCGGTGATCAACTGGAAACCCAACCGCTTGGCTTTTTCATACGCGAGCTCTGTCAAAACGACATTCTCAGTGATCTGCAATGACTTGATCCCGCGCTGAAACAAATCCTCAATATCTTTTTCGGTGTAGAACTCTTTGGGCATGAGTCAGTTATTCTGTAGCTTTTGGTTTTCGAGAAGCAGATGGGGCGGGACTATCGGAGCGACCACCAAAACTGCCTTTGTTCGATTGAGGCAGAATCATCTCTACCTCCTCATGTGGACGTGGGATCACATGCACGGAAGCAAGTTCGCCCACACGCCGGGCGGCTGCCGCGCCTGCATCGGTTGCGGCTTTCACTGCGCCAACATCTCCACGTACCATCACCGTGACAAATCCGCCACCCACATATTCCGAGCCGATCAAAACCACATTTGCAGCTTTGACCATCGCATCGGCGGCCTCAATCGCGCCAACCAATCCTTTTGTCTCCACCATTCCAAGGGCAATCATCGCAGGGTTTACAGCCATGTTTAATTCCTTTCTTTACCTGATACTTACGACTTTCTGAATACGACCTTGCCATCCACTTCCAGCGAATCAATAATAGACATAATGACTGAATCAACGGGCGAATCTTTCGTGATATTTGTTTGGCGTGCAGACGACCCTGCGGCGGTCAATACCAAATCGCCAATGCCCGCATCGACGGTGTCAACCGCGACATAAGGTTTGCCAGAGGGCTCACCAGTCTCATCCGTCTGGCGCAAGATCAATAATTTGCGACCATGCAATTTTTCGTCCTTGATCGTAGATACGGTGGTACCGATCACTTTTGCTATCAACATAGGATACTCCCAATTACATCAGCCTTGCGAAGGTTTGAGCGACTCAACTTTGTTGCACTTGATAAAACCTTCGCAAGGCTAATAAATCAATAACTCTTCGCGGTTGAGGCTGCCGTCACTTCACGCGCAGCCGACGGTTGGTTGCTGGGTCCCTGCAGGATCTTTACCCCAGCGCTCGCCCCGATGCGCGTGGCTCCGGCTTTGATCATGCTCTCTGCATCCTCAAAGGTGCGGACTCCACCCGAGGCTTTCACTCCCATCTGCGGACCCACGGTCTTGCGCATCAATTCGACATCATGGACGGTCGCTCCCCCACCCGCGAATCCCGTGGACGTTTTGACAAAGTCAGCGCCGGCTTCTTTCGAAAGCAAGCAGGCGATGGTTTTATCTTCATCGTTCAATAAAACCGTCTCGATAATCACTTTGACAATTGCCCCGCGTGGATGAGCGGTGTTCACGACACCGCGAATATCCTTCGCGACCAGTTCAAGATCGCGTGCTTTCAACGCTCCGATGTTGATAACCATGTCAATCTCAGTTGCGCCTTGCCTGATCGCATTCTCTGTTTCAAACGATTTGGTTTCAGAAGCGGTCGCTCCCAAAGGAAAACCGATCACCGTGCAAACTTTTGCAGAGGAACCCTTCAAAAGTTCAGCACACAAACTGACCCAGGTCGGGTTGACGCACACGGAAGCAAATCCGTACTTGCGAGCTTCAA
>DASWEH010000370.1:0-5242 GCA_036394895.1 Anaerolineales bacterium | reverse complement strand
AGTTCGGTCCGGCTGACAAGCGAGACATGAGAAGTGCCGGGCAATATCGCAAGTTGTGAATTCGGCAGTCCAGCCGGTGTATCACCGAAGACGCCTCCTCCTAAAAGCCGGAACATTTCAACGATATGCTCCGGGCGGACGAGGTCGGAATCTCCGATAATGAGCAGCGTCGGCGACTTGATGCCTCGTATACTCTCCGCTGGTATATCGCGCGTTTGCTGATCCATCTGTGTTTTTTTGGCGAAGAGTCTGGCGAAATCTTCAGGGTGCGGTGCGATCCTGAGGTATTCTCCGTGCCATGGCGATCCATGCATCATTTCAGGCGTCATGTTCCCTAATCCCTCCATCAGCCCAGGATGCAAGCCACTCATAGTATAGGTGATGGAAGCGAGTACGAGTTTGCGGATCACCTCTGGATGGCGAATGGCGACGTGTAAAGCAACAGCCGCTCCCATGCTGTAGCCGAAGATGTCAGCCTGTTCCATTCCCAGTTGTTTAATGGCTGCCGCCACATCATCTGCCATCCCTTCAAGGGATAATGAACGATCGATATCGGCGGTGTGCCCGTGCGCCTGCAGTTCGAAGGCAATCACCTGCCGGGTTTTGGCAAGCTCGGGCAGCAATCCTCCAAATGAAGTGCCGATGGCTGAAAAAGCGCCATGCAGCATCACAAGCGGTTGACCGCTTCCATGTATCTCATAATACATCTCGAGACCATTCACCGAAACATAGCCTTCCTTGAAGTGCGTCTTTGTCATTTTGCTCCTCTCAATTTACCTCTTACAAATACCCGATAAGGGTAGATCGCTAATCCACGATTGCGCCGCAGGAGATATTGATCTCTGTCGATGTCATCGTGCGCGCGAGATCAGAAGCAACGAAGGCTGCCACGTTTCCCACGTCAGCTAAGGTTGCGGTTCGATTCAGCAAGGCAACTTGCTCGATGCTGGCGACAATCTCATCGCGTCCCGGAAAGTTCTCAGGGATGGAGTCAGTGATCCCGCCTGTTTTTATTGTGAGGACACGTATGCCCTGCTTTCCAAGCTCGATGGCCCACTGTCGGCGAAGCCCTTCGATGGCGTCCAACGCGACTTTGAAGCCTCCCAAGCCCGGCAGAGTCTGTGGACCTCCTCCACCGAAATGTAGGATCACTCCCGACCCGCGTTTGATCATGTGGCGGACCGCCGCCTTGGTTGTCAAGAAATGAGTCCGCATTGCATTCATGATCGGCTGCATAAACCCCTCAACCGATAAATCAAGCAACGGCATCTGAACATCCCCATACGAAATAAGATTGAATGAAATATCAATATACCCAATTTGCTTAACGACTCCATCAACAAAAGTGTTAACAGCCTGCTCATCGAGGGCATCGAGGATGGCGGTGTCAACTGTTCCACCATTCGAGCGGATTTCATCCGCGACTTCGTTGAGGCTTGCTTGAGTCCGACCGGCGAGAAAAACCTGGGCACCCTCGCGAGCGAAGGCACGCGCGACGGCACCTCCAATCGAACCCCCAGCGCCATAAATCGCGGCAACCTTGTTTTCCAGTAACATGGCTTTTCTCCTTTCTCACCAATAAACGCTTTGGTGTCACCCAGTTTTCACCGGATGACACCAAATGGAAATCTTGAATATCTCACCTTGCAAACAGATCATAACGCCAATCGTTGACCGTCATGGAGTGTCCTGGAGGATATTCAAACTGACACTCTTCAACAAGTGTGAAACCTAGCTTGCGACAGATGGCGTTCGAAGCAGGGTTATCTACAGAAGGGAATGCGTGCATAAACTGATGCCGATGTTCAAGGCGTGCGTGTTCAAGCACCGCTTCACTCGCTTTCGTGGCGATCCCATGACCTTGATACGCAGGTAGAACAAACCAGCCCATTTCGTACACAAGCTGGTCTCGCCAGGACTTTTCCCAATAACCAACACTACCCACAGCTTCAGATTTTGGTCCCCAGAGGATCACGAACATATGATCCGTTTCAGGAAGTTGAAGATAACGCTGATGACGCCGGTGGATTTGTTCGGGAGTTTCAGGCCCACCGAGGTGGGCCATCATATTCGGATCGCCTAAAAGTTTACGGAGGAGTGGCAGATCATCTTCTGACCAAGGCTGAAGTGTCACATCAACCATGCTCATTTCCCATTTGTCGGCGGGATATTCTGATTAAGTCGGAAGAGGTTGGTTGGATCGTAGCGAGCCTTGATTTCCTGGAGACGGTCCCAGGTCCCGCCCGGATACGCGGCGCGGATACGAGCTTCCCCATCCTCACCCAGGAAGTTGACATACGCACCGTTGTCACTCTGTTTCAGTGCCTCTGCGAAGTTCGCAACCCAAGCTTCATGGGTCGCTTTTTCCTCAGGCTTTTCGTAAAGCGCGGCAACGTTGACCATGATCCGTGACTTGCGGTGAGCAAACGCAGTCGCCTCAACCGGGACGCGCGCCATTGCTCCTCCCAGTACACGTAGTTGTGCCACGGCCATCATTGCAGTGGAAGATTGAAGGTGATTGAGAATCACCTCCGCCACCGAGCGATCGATGCGATCGACGAACATAGTACGCGACGCGGCAACGGGGTGATAATCACCCTGTTCGGGGGGATAGATTTCCGGGTATTGCATCGGTTTGACCATATCTGTGATGGGCGTGGCAAGTGCACGGAATGGCGCAATAACTCGTTCCCCTTCTTTCGCATCACCAGCGTAAACCAGCATCGCCATAATGATCAGCTTACCGTGATATTCCGCGGGCAGGAACGGCATGGGCGGCGCGGGCATCACGTTGGCGATGGCTGAAAGCTCCTCGGGCGCTGCCTCGGCGAGAGCGATGAACGAAGCGATAACATCCGCTGTTGCAGGCAGGAAGAGCATGCCGCCATAAACTGAGTCAACTTTATGTAATCGGAATTGGAAGCGGGTCACAACGCCAAAATTGCCTCCACCGCCGCGGATCGCCCAGAAAAGATCCGGATGGGACTCAGCATTTACGCGGAGAAGTTGACCATCTGCTGTCACAATTTCAGCCGCGAGTAAATCGTCAATGGTCAGACCATATTTGCGCACAAGGTAGCCAACACCGCCCCCTAACGTGAGTCCACCGACCCCTACCGAGCCCGTGTCGCCGAACCCGGTCGCGAGCCCGTGAGCCGCTGCCGCAGTCGTATACTCGCCTGCAGTCAAACCCGCCTCAGCCCAGGCCGTTTGGCCTTCCACATCGATTTGTAAGTCGCGCATAGTGGAAAGATCCAGCACAATTCCACCATCCGCGACGCTGTGACCAGCAACACTGTGACCGCCGCTTCGGACCGCGAGCGGTAATCCGGTTTCGCGCGCAAGCTTCAAGACACGAGCAACCTCGTCTGTGTCCTTGACTCGGATAATCACCGCGGGGCGACGATCCATCCCACCGTAGAAAAGGGTGCGTGCCTTGTCATATTCGGCATCATCTGGTGCAATCACTTGGCCATTGAAATCTGAGCGAAGTTGTGAAACTGAGAGCGTGTTGGGATTGGACTCTTGCCGTAGAGCCTGAGAGTTGGTCTTATTCATGATTATAAATCTCCTCTATATTTATCGTACTTTGTAATACTAAATTTAAGATGTGTCTCTTGTTAATAACAAAATAAATTTTGTTAATGATTATGTCATCCTATTCAATCCTCCAGCCAGTCCGTGATGAATTGTTTGTTGATATGAATGTCAATCTGCTTCAACTGCTTATCGCTCGAATTCATGAACTTGTGAGGCACATCCGCAGGGACAATGATAATCTGTCCGGCGTAGGCTTCAAGGATAGTGGAACCAACCGTGACTGTAGCCGTTCCTTCCTGTATGATGAAAATCTCTTTGTAAGGATGTTTATGCAACCTTACCAATCCTCCGGGTGGCATGTCAACCCAGATAAATGAAATCTCAGTATCTTGATATTGAGATCCCACGAACTCAAAGGTGTTCCCATCGTATGGCAAATCATCCCGATTAATAATAGTGTAGTTCACATCTTTTCCTGAATTGTTTTTAAGTTTTATTTATGTGCCTATACGAGACAGATCTAGTCCCAGAGTAATTGAATTAGCCAAGTCTTGCAAGGAGTTCCGCAAGACGATCCCATGATTCATTTGACCCGCTTTCCATCCCTGAATTCAACATTCCATCGCGATCACCAATGGTTTCAAACAGAGATACAGCGGTCAATTTGGTCTGGCCATCGGGCATTTCTTCGAAAGTCAAAGTATCCAGGATGAGATGGCCGGGTGTGCCTTCAAATTCAAAGGTATTGGCCAGACGTTCAGGCGACATGACCTCGCGATACTCACCGTTAAATGCAAATTCATTCCCTTGAGCATCGCACTGAATAAAGCGCCAGGTACCACCCAGTCTTACATCCATTGTTTCAACGATGGTCGTATTGCTTCTCAACCCCCACCATTGCGGGATCAAGTCTGGGTCAGTGTGGGCTTTGAACACAAGCTCGCGCGGCGCGTCAAAGATGCGCGTGAGAAGGACCTCACGATCCGAGAGGATCGTCAACAGGGCAGCGGGACTATTTTTCGCAGACATGCTTTTTCTCCTTTTTGAATTCCTGTAAAACTTCATCGAGACGGTCAAAACGTTCGGTCCGAAACCGCTCAAGGGAGATGATCCAGTCATGAATCAACGATATTCCGCTATCGGAATTTATCTAGTGCAAAGGTTGTGTAATTTACTTGATAGGGATCTATGCAAATTGTAGAACATGTATTCTAATTCGTCAAGATAAATTTTGCCAGCCCTATATTAATAAAATTGCTCTCAGATCCTAAGATCCAAGAGCAATTTTGTTAAATTCGTTCGCAACCATCTATGCTTGTTCGTAGGCTGCCTTTAGATCTGCAATGTCAATTTTGCTCATTTGCAGCATGGCTTGCATGACGCGTTGCGACTTTACAGGGTCAGGATCATCCAGAAGCTCACCTAAAATACTGGGGACGATTTGCCACGAGAGACCAAATCTATCTTTCAACCAGCCGCATGGACCTTGCTCCCCACCCTCGGAAAGCTTCTCCCACAATTCATCTACTTCTGCTTGGGTCTTGCAATCGACGAAGAGTGATATAGCTTCCGTAAACTTATGGTCCGGACCACCGTTTAATGCCATGAATTCCTGTAAAACTTCATCGAGACGGTCAAAACGTTCGGTCCGAAACCGCTCAAGGGAGATGATCCAGTCATGAATCAACGATATTCCGCTATC
>DASWEH010000369.1:0-15400 GCA_036394895.1 Anaerolineales bacterium | reverse complement strand
GAAGCGTATCTCAGCGGAAAACTGGAAGATTACGAATATCCTGCTGAAGCCGTCCAAGAGGCAATGAAACACTTGCCTCAAGTGCAATTAGCCTGATTATCTAAACACACTCACCTTGAACTGAGGTGAGTGTGTTTCTTTGTTAGCTTTGATGGGAAGTTTACAGGTAATTTAGACTACCGCTGGTCTCACGCATAACATGCGTAAGTAAACTTTTAGAACTGCTTTGTAAGCCTGAATCAAAATCTGGAGTTTACTTAATTATGCGGCACTCTGTAATTCGAGTAAACTTGGCGCATGGTATCGAAAAACTCCACTCAACCGTTGATCGAGATCAAAAATCTTCGCAAGGTTTATCAAACACCTGCAGGCGATTTTACGGCGGTAAACGGCATCAACGTGGAGGTGCAGAGAGGGGAATTTGTTGCCATCATTGGCAAATCGGGGAGCGGAAAATCCACCTTCATTAACATGATCACAGGCATCGATCGTCCCACATCCGGGGAAATCATGATCGACGGCGCGCCTGTCCATTCATTCAATGAGGGACAAATGGCGGCCTGGCGCGGGCGAAACCTGGGCATCGTCTTTCAATTCTTTCAATTGTTTCCCACGCTGACGATTTTGGAAAATGTTATTCTCCCGATGGAGTTGAACAAGCTTTACTCCAAAAGGGAGCGCAAAGAACGCGCCATGCATCTGCTTGAAAAAGTGGAGATGACGGATCAGGCGCATAAGTTGCCCTCCGCCATTTCAGGCGGACAGCAGCAACGCGTGGCAATTGCGCGTGCATTGGCAAATGATCCGCCTTTGCTTGTGGCAGATGAACCAACAGGTAATCTGGATTCCAAAACTGCCGAGAAGATCTTTTTCCTGTTTGAAAACCTGGTCGCTTCTGGTACCACGATTCTGATGGTCACGCATGATAGTGACCTGGCGCGGCGTGTGAATCGCACCATTTTGATTTCAGATGGCGAGGTGGTCAATGAATATCTGGTGCACGCGCTTTCCACGCTGACGCAGGATCAACTCGTGGAAGTCTCGCGCAGCATCAAGCCGCAAATTTTTCAGCCGGATTCCACGATCATTCGCCAGGGGGAAAAGGGAAATAAGTTTTACATTTTGCTCAACGGCAAGGCGGATGTGTACCTCAACAGGCCGGGTGGAAGCGAGCTCCTTGTCAATCAATTGAAACCCGGCCAATATTTCGGCGAAATGGCACTGCTCGGGAGCGGGATCCGCGCGGCCACTGTAAAGGCCTCCAGTGACGGTCCCGTCTCTGTCGTGGCGCTGGATGAGAAGTCCTTCAACTCGCTTGATAATGATTCGCGCTCCTTGCGGGAAGAGTTAAGCGGCCTGATTGAAAAACGAAATATGTATAATCATTTGCACGCAGTCTCTTCTTTGAATGAAAAGACACTAGGTTCCATTCTCAAAGAAGCGAAACCTGTTCTCTATGAAGCAGGTCACGATATTATCAAACAGGGCGATGTAGGCAACTCATTCTATTTACTGCTGGATGGCAGTGTGGATATTCTTGTCAAAGATGAACACCGCGAGGAGAGGCTGGTCAATCAACTATCCAGCGGCAGTTACTTTGGTGAGATGGCTTTGATGGGGAATAAGCGTCGTACGGCAACTGTGCGGGTGAGTCACGGGCACTCGGCAAAAGTCCTTGCGTTGAGCGCGCAGGAGTTTGAACAACTGGCAGATTCTTCAGAGCAGTTCAAAACTGAGGTGGACAACGCGGCCAGGCTCAGGAAAAAGGAGATAGAAAGCACGAGCAAAGGAAGGGTCCAAAAATGAGCGTGCGCAGTACAAAGATCCTGCGTGACCTGCTCGTCAACAAGTCGCGCAGTCTGCTTGTTATTCTTGCGGTGGGCGTGGGTGTGGCTGCCTTCGGTCTTATGATCACGGGCCGCGTGGTACTGGATGAAAATCTGCGCGCTGGATATGCCGGTACTCAACCTGCGCATACTATCCTGTCTCTTTCTGCTTTTGACGATGGCTTGCTCAAGCATGTGCAAGGACTCGATTATGTTCGCTCTGTGCAAGCCCGGCGCGTGGATCAGGCCCGTATCTTATCTGGACCGGATACCTGGCTCAGTTTCGAAATTCATACTCTCCCCGATTTCGATTCCCTCTCCATCAACAAGTTGACTTTGGATAGCAAGGTGCCTTTGCCACCTTCTCGCAACACCATTTTGCTCGAGCGTTCGCTGAAAAATATTATGGATGTGGGGGATTCGATCAAAGTGCAATTGCTCAATGGGGATGTGTATACACTGACTGTGAGTGGCTTTGTCAATGATCTTTCCCATTTACCTTCCCAGATCAGTCTTTCGGGGCTTGGGTATATTTCACTTGATACTGCTGACTCATTGGGTTTTGATAATCAATACAATCAGCTATTGGTCATCTTTACAAATGCAAATACACGAAACGATGTTGAGATACAAACCACAAAACTAGTAAAAGACCTTGAAAAGGCTGGTTATCAGATTTTTGGTGCCACTGTGCCTGTGCCAAATAAATATGCTCTGGGCGATAATATGTCCTCCGTATTGTTTATTCTCAACGCCCTGGGTGTATTGACGCTTATCCTGAGCGCGTTTCTGGTGACGAGCGTAATGTCTGCGGTCATGTCACAGCAGATTCCGCAGATCGGTATCTTGAAATCGCTGGGTGCGCGTATTCAACAGACCATGTCCTTATATGTTCAGGAAGTGCTTTTGTTCGGCGCACTTGCTCTGCTTCTGGCCATCCCCCTGGGCTTGATCGGTGCCTACTTTCTTGCTGATGGGGTTGCCACGAGCCTGAACTTCAATGTTGCGCATTTCAGCTTGCCAGTCATCACACTCGTATTGCAAGCATTGAGCGCTTTGCTTGCGCCTTTGCTGGCTTCGTTATTTCCAATTGTTTCTGGTTCTCTGATCACCATTCGCCAGGCGATCAGCAACTACAACCCTGAAACTGCCACGCGCGTAGGGCAATTCCGTTTGCTGGGTGAACCGCCTCAATTAGTTAATCTTTCCGTCCGCAATACTTTCCGTCGCAGGGGCAGGCTGGTTTTAACGTTCATGGCTTTGTTGCTGGCAGGCGCGATGTTTATTGCCATCGTCGGCATTCGTCAATCCATGCGCAAGGCGTTGAGGGAAATCCAGGGTGGCTTGAATTACGATGTAGGTGTGGACTTTGTAAGACCTTATTCAGTCCGTAAGCTGAAGAATGAAACGATCAAACTGGATGGAGTCCGCGCCGTGGAAACCTGGGCCGTGGAGAATGGACGACTGGTGTTCAACGATGACCACTTGAGCGGGAGCATTGTTTTATATGGCGTTCCTGAGGGAACACAAATGGCGCGCCCGGGCGTAATTCATGGAAGCTGGTTATCGAGGAATGCAACGCGGGGGATTTTTGTCAACGCAGATTTTCTTGATATTTCTCCATCCTTGAAAGTTGGCTCTGCAATTACTTTGAAAATCGCGGGCCATAAAGAACAGTGGACGATTCTTGGTTCAGGCGGACGCGGCGCTGTCCCGGCTGCCTACTTGTTTTACGATGACATCGTCAGTGAAACCGGCTTGGATCGGCTTGCAAATCGGCTTGTCATCCAAACGACACACTCTGACTCTGTCTTTCAATCTGCAGTGCAGTCAAATGTTTTGGCGCGTCTTAATACGCTAAATTTTGATATTTTAGGTTCTCAAACCACCACCCAGCTCAAAGAGACAAATGCCGCGCAACTAGATGTGGTGATTATTCTCCTGCTGTCAATGGTGGTTCTGATCGCTGTGGTCGGCGGGTTGGGGCTCGCCATCACGATGAGTTTGAACGTCATTGAACGCACACGTGAAATCGGCATTCTGCGTTCACTTGGCGCTCAGAATGGAGTCGTCCGCCGCGTGGTAATTGTAGAAGGATTGGTGATCGGTCTGATCAGTTGGATGCTGTCCATTCCATGTTCCATTCCACTTGCCATATGGCTCGGCAATTCATTGGGGATTTCGCTGCTTGCGAGACCCCTGGATTATATTTTTTCGGTTCCGGCTGTGTTGATGTGGCTTGGCTTAATGGTAGTGATTTCCATCATTGCCAGCATTCTCCCTGCTCAAAACGCCGCGCGGCTTACGATCCGCGACGCGTTGGTGTATGAATAAGTTTTTGCTTTTCAACCCATTCGACCGAAGTAGCTTTCTCTGAGGAAATAAACAGTCTCGAAAACCTCAACTGGATTTCCGAGACTGTTTGTTGATTCTTTGTGATTTTTGCCACGTGTGTTGCTCACTCAATCAATTGTGCAATGCTGAGATCGTCACCATATTCCCGGCGCATCTCGCGGACGAAGCGCGGCGTGACATGATGGTTAGTCAACTCGACCAATTCATCCACTTCCAGATCCTTGAATCCCAGCTCACGCAGTTCACGCACAAATCTTGGGCTGACGTTGTGATCGCGAAGTTCAACCAGCTCATCCACACCCAAATCCTTGAGACCCAGTTCACGCATGGATTTGATGAAGTTCGCCGAAACATCGTGATTGCGCAATTCGACAAAATCGTCTGTATCGAAGTCTTTGTATCCCATCTCGCGCAATTCGGCGATAAATTGGGGAGAAACATCGTGGTTAGCAAGCTCTACCAGATCGTCAACATCAAGGTCCTTGAATCCGAGTCGGTGCATTTCGCCGATGAATTCGGGGGATACGCCATGATTTTCAAGTTTCACCAGGTTATCAATATCCAAATCCTTGAGACCAAGGCTGTTCAGTTCAGCGATAAATTTAGTAGAAACAGCATGGCTGCCAAGCTGCACTAAATCCTCTGCATCAAAATCCTTGAAACCCAGTTTTCTCAACTCCCCAATGTATTTTGGGGAAACACCATGACTGCTTAGTTGCACAATGTCGTCAATATCCAAATCCGTCAGACCCTGTTCGCGCAACTCCACGACATATTTCAAAGAGACATCATGCTGGCTCAGTTCGATCAGCTCATCCACATCCAGGTCTTTGAAGCCTGCTTGACGTAATTCCGCAATGTACTTTGCGGAAACATCGTTGTCACTGAGCTCGATGAGTTCATCTACATCAAGGTCTTTGATTCTCATTTCGCGCAGGCTGGAGATGTACTTCGCAGAAACACCATGGTCCCTGAGTTCCGTAATTTCATCGACATCAAGATCCGTGATCCCCATATCGCGCAGGTCACGGACGTAACGCGGGGTGATATCGTGCGCGCGCAGGTTGATCCATTCGCCCAGCCCATCCGGTTCTAGCCCAAGTGCCCGAATCTCACGGATATATTCCGCGGTTACCTTGTGAGATTGTAGTTCCTGAATGTCGCTGAGAGTCGCCTGGTCGATGCCTGCTTCTTTCAGAGCAGCAACCACATCTTTGGAGGAAGACCGTCCGCCGATCGAGGTGGATGCAGAAAAAGACGGCAGATAAGATAAGTCTGATAAAGGTGCACCAAGCTCCGGGGCATCTGATGCGGATTCGTCCCCGCTCTCTTCCATCGCCTTGAAAAGTTGTTCCGCTTCCTCAGCAGTGATCTTCCCTTCGGCGATCATATCCAAAACCATTAAACGTTCCTTTTGTCCGTTCATCAGCGGTCTCCTTTTAGTTGAGAAAGGTTTTTGGTAGCTTCCTGCACGTTGATCTCGCCCCGGCTCAGCAGCGCCGATCAAATCATTTCCCTGATCCAAAAATATATATTGGCTTTTCTGGATCAAACGCTGAAAAGAGAAAAAAATGGCATGTTATCCAAATCTGTTCAACTTCCAGATGTATCAGTGGAAGTTTATCCATCAGATTAAGATTCATTTCTAAACTTTTGATAAGTCTAGGCTCTGCAACTTGTTCTGTCAGTGTAAACTTGGGAAATGACAACAAATATCAAAACGAAACATGTCGAGACTGAAAAAACCAAGCTGCCTTTGCATGGCTGGCTTGGGGTTGGTCTCATCATTATTTTCTGGACTCTCAATTGGACCCTGCAAGGTGCGCGCACACACTGGGGCTTTTTTCCGGTATGGCTGGGCTACTGCCTCGCCATGGATGGTTTGGTGTTCTGGCGCACTGGAACATCGTTGCTCACGCGCAGTCCACGCAAATATGCGGGGTTATTCCTTGTTTCTGCGTCTATTTGGTGGATTTTCGAACTGCTCAATCTCCGGACGCAGAATTGGACGTATATTGGCGCTGAAATTTTCACGTCCTTTGAATATGCCTTCTGGACAACTCTAAGCTTCACCACGGTGATCCCGGCTGTGTTTGGAAGTGCAGAATTCTTCGCCAGTTTTGACTTTGTGAAACGCCTCAAGCGCGGACCTGTAATCGGTACCGATAAACGAACAACTCTCAGCTTCTTTATTCTAGGTTGGCTTATGCTCGCTTTGATGTTGATCTGGCCTAAGGTGTTTTTCCTTTTTATCTGGCTTTCGCTCTATTTCATTCTGGAGCCGATCAACGTTTGGCTGGGGAATCGCTCCCTCGCGCACTGGACTCAAAAAGGGGACTGGCGCCCCGTCATTTCACTGTGGCTTGGCGTTTTGCTGACCGCGTTCTTTTGGGAGATGTGGAACTATTATTCATATCCAAAGTGGATCTATCATGTGGCGTGGGGAGATTGGCTGCATGTCTTTGAAATGCCCCTGCTCGGTTATGGAGGCTATCTTCCCTTTGCACTCGAGTTATATGCCCTCTATCACTGGATCAGCGGTTTGCTGGGTGACAAAACAGCGGACTATGTTCGAATAACATCAGAGCAGTAAAAAACTCGACAATCCTTCGTATAATAAATAGACCTCCTGCTAACAGGAGGTCTATTTATTATTTTAAATTATTTACTCACCTTACACACCCTTGCTCGGAGGCGGTCTGCCTGCACTCGATTTGCTGAGCAAATCGTGCCGGCACACGTGTGACCGCCGTGTTCGATATAGTATATCGCAGGGTCACATATCATCCCCAAAAGGGGGACCCTGCGGGAGCATAGTCTATGTTTTATTATTTAATCATCGGAGGCTGGAGTCGTCTTTTGGAGGCTTATCGTTATTGTTGTTATTCTTTGGCTCTTTTGTTCTCTGAGGCTTTGGGGTTTGACCGTAATGATTCCCATTGTTCCCGTTATTCCCGTTGTTCACATTCGGAGCCGGGGTTGAACTGGCGCTGACTGTATTATTTTCCTCAACAACACCGGGGATTGGAGTGCTGGATAATTCAATTGTGGTTGGGCTGACGGATAGTGTGGCGGAAGGGAGCGTGGAAATCAAAGGGGGCGAAGGAGTAACTCCCTGAATCTCCTGTCCTGCATTGACGGGTGAAGGTGAGGAAGATACTTCCTGAACTCTCGATTCTTTTGTAATCTTTTGGAAAATCTCTGCCAATTTATCGCGATAAAAGTACGCTACCGTGCCGGTCTCTGCCACAATAGCCACCACTAAAGCTGATTCCAAGACTGTGCTGGTGGTTGAAGATAACGCTGGAGCCTTTCCAACCTTTCCTGCATTTTTGATGACTGCCCCCATTCCTATCCCTAATCCAATTTGCCCCATTTGTTTCAGGTAATGCTGACGACGCGCAACTAGCAAATCCGGTGGGTATTTCCCGTCGGCATCTTTTAGCTTCGTTAATAACCTGACAATTTCCTTGTCCTGGGCGTCAAATCCCATAATCCTCTACCAATCTTCTTCAAGCTGGAGCCCCATCGCCTTTCTCAACTTGGCGATCCCACGATTCTGGATCACTTTGATGTTGTTGACTTCCTTGCCGATGATTTCAGCAGTTTCCTTAAGGCTGAAATCCTCCAGAAAGCGCAGGATGATCACATGGCGTTGATCCTCAGTGAGCTCCGTATTCATGGCCGAAATCAACGCCTCCATCATGACTCGTTCTTCGATTTGCGATTGCGTAGGCGCAAACTGACCACTTGCATACCTTTCTGCAGCCACTTCCAGAGGGGCAGTATGCTGATTGTCACGGGAGCGATCGACAACCAGATGGTAGGCGGTCTGGTAAAGGTAAGATCGAAGATTCGTGCGCGGTCCTTTACCTGCTCCAAACTGCTCTAGAAGTTGGGCAAACACATCGCCCACAATGTTATCGGCCACGATTGAATCATGGCACAATCGCAATGTATACTTATAAATAGCAGGCGCAAATTGATCGAAGATCGCGGTAAGCGCTTCTTCGTCCAGCTTTTGAGCAGCTTTCAACAGAGAAACTCCCTCTTTCATCGAGTCGCTCTCTCGCTTTTTTGCTCTATATTATGCAAGACGTGGATAGATACAAAAGGGTTACAAAATAGCATTGAAAAAAATGAGTCCACTTTCTTAGTTTCATCTAATTATAAACCTTTTTGCAGGATAGAGTTTTGCTTTGAAATAAAGGTTACAGTTTCATGCTTTACAGATACGAAAGTTATCATTAATGGAGCTATTATCGGACGAATGTAACAAAACGTCCATATTGGGAGTCTATTTGTACAGGTATTGATATAATTTTAATAGGAGATTATTATGTTTTCACCATTTGAGGGACCCGACCGCCGCAAGGAAGAAGCTCGCGTTCGTAGCGAAGGACGTCTGCCCCCTGGACAGTCTTTGACGTTAAAATTCCCGGTACTCCATTATGGTCCGGTGCCGCACTTTAACCCCGCCACATGGACGTTCCGCGTCTGGGGAGAGGTGGAGGAGGAAAAAAGCTGGACGTGGGATCAGTTCAACCAACTGCCGCGCACAAAACTTCAAATGGATATCCACTGTGTGACGCGCTGGAGCAAGTTCGATACGGAATGGGAAGGCGTTTCTGGCAAAACGATGGTGGAGAACGGTCTCTTCAAGATCAAGCCGAGTGCCACGCATGTGATGCAACACGCGGAATATGGGTTTACGGTTAACCTTCCGCTCGAAGTTGTCTTGCAAGATAATTTTTTAATGGCTACTCATTTCAACGGCGAGCCAATTTCGCCAGATCATGGCTATCCCTTGCGGGGCGTGGTGGGATTAATTCCCAGCCAGAAAAAACTAGAGACGCCCTATTTTTGGAAGGGCGCGAAATGGCTGCGGGCGCTTGAGTTTATGCCGCGCGATCGGCGTGGGTTCTGGGAACAAGCTGGTTACCACAACCGCGCAGACGTCTGGCGCGAGGAACGATTTGGTTAGTTATCAAATCGGGCGACAAGATCTTGTCGCCCGATTTCTTTATGTGGGTCGGCTGCCTAGGGTGATGGTGATTTCCATGGACTGCCCATCCCGCAAAACGGTAAGTACCGCGGTATCACCAGGAGATTTGTTTGTGACCAGATAACTCAACAATTGATCGAAGGTAGCTACCGGGTGCCCATCAATGGCAGTAATAACATCTCCGCCAGCCTTCAAATTCGGATTGTTTGTATCCTTATCGCCTGGTTTAATACCAGCCTGGTCTGCAGGGCCTCCCGGAGTTACACTGAGCACATAGGCACCGGTAAACGTCTTCAAGCCAAGTGCTTCAATGTCAGCCAGACTTAGCTCGCTCGTGGAGGAAATACCTAAGTAAGGATATTCATATTTCCCATCGCTGATCAAAGAGGGGACAACTCGTTTAACGAGATTGATCGAAATGGAAAAACCAACGCCTGAGTTGACCGCATTGCCAGTTGTGTTGTTAAACGTGTCTGTTCGGATGGACTGGTTAATGCCTACGACTTCACCGTTCAAATTAAAGAGCGGTCCTCCTGAATTGCCAGGGTTGATCGCTGCATCGGTCTGAATAATATCGGCTGTGCTGAAAAAACCCTTGCCCTCGGCTGCAGGGTGAGAAAATTGAGTCCGGCCCAATCCTGAGACAATCCCTAACGTCATTGTGCCGCTTAAACCAAAGGGGTTACCAATGGCGACTACCTGTTCCCCTACATTCAGCGTGCTTGAATCGCCGAGTGCCAATGGGTGGATCTGGTCAGCAGGCGCTTGGACCTGGATGACGGCCACATCCGCATCGGCATCCGTGCCAATCACAGTGCCGTGGGCTTTGAAGCCCGACGCAAAATCTACTTCTACTTCACTCGTGCCTTCAACGACATGCTGGTTGGTCACCACATGTCCTTCCTGATCAAACACAAACCCCGATCCTAAGCTCGAGCCGGTCTGAATGGCGACTACACCCGGTAACACTTGTTGATAAAGGGCTTCGAGCGTCGTTTCCATTTCGGCAGGATCTGCAGCCGTTGGCAGAACGGGAGCTGTGGTTTGGGTGTGCAGAGCAGGTGTCGGCTGGGGAGAATTTGAGAATCCTGTCACTTGACAGGCAAGCATCGAAACCATTAAAACTGATACTGCAAATAATACACGCTTCATTTGTTCCTTCCTAAAATTTAATCCGCGAGGCTTCTTCCAATAATTCACGTTGTTTGGGAGAAAGATATTTGGGGACTTGAACCTTGAGGCGAACATAAAGATCGCCTTTTTCATTTGCATTCTTGACGCTTGGCATGCCACGACCCGCCAGACGAAAGACCTGCTCAGGTTGTGTGCCAGCCGGGATATTGAGTTTGACTTTTCCGCTCAGAGTTTCCACCTCAGCTTCTCCGCCAAGGAGGGCTGTGAAGATATTGACAGTTGCCGTCGTATGTAAATCATTGCCGCGACGTTCAAAGCGCTTGTCTTCCTGTACATCGACGATTAGATAAAGATCGAGTCCATTCGGACCCGCGCCAGCCACTCGCACTTTCGAGCCCGTGCGTACGCCTGCCGGAATGCGGACTTGTTTTTGCTTGCCATCCGTTTGAAGCAAACGAGTTGTTCCGTGATAGGCTTCGTCCAGCGTGATCTCAAGCTCCTGTTGATATCCCTGCGGCTGCTGACGTGAGCGTGTACGAGTGCCAGTTCCAACATCTTCCGCGCCTCTGCCGAAAATTGTCCGGAAGAAATCCGAGAAGCCTCCCGCCCCACCAAAGAGATCATCAAGATCACCATATTCAACTCGTACCCCACCGGGAAAGCCACCATATTGATCCCAGTTGAAATCACCCGGCGCGCCACGTTGTTGCCAATTCGAGTAATCACTTCCAAGCCGGTCATAATGGGCGCGTTTTGTGGAATCACTGAGGACTTGATAGGCCTCATTGATTTCTTTGAAGCGCTCTTCCGCTTGCTTATCGTTTGGATTGCGATCTGGATGGTACTGCATCGCCAGTTTTCGATAGGATTTACGGATATCGTCTTCGCTGGCGTTACGCTCTACACCCAGAATTTTGTAGTAATCTTTGTAGTCCATAAGATAGTATTGTCACACCTCGCCAGACGCAAGTCAAGCACATGATTGAGTGATTAACATAACTCTAATCCATTAAACGAGGCTGAAAGTGCCTTGCCATGCGCAGACGAGCGCGGCAAACCTTGCGAGGGTTATTCACAAGAGAGGAGCCGATTCAAAACCAACTTTCGCAAAGCTCCTTAAGCCAGGTTTTTCGTAAGATAGAATTCCCCGCGCTCGAAGCCTCGATCGAGATAATATCCCCGCGTTCCAACAGCCGAAATGACAGCCATCCGTTTGAAGCCGCGCCTCTTCGCAATCGATTCTGCCTTTTCAAGCAGGCGCGTTCCCAACCCGGCATGTTGCGCGGCGCCCTGTTTTTCCGCGCCGACTGGAAGCGATTGTCCATACACATGCACTTCCCGGATTAGCGCGGCGCTGTCCAAATCAGACATGCCCGATTGCGGGGAGCCGTTTCCTGGCAGCGACAAGCGAATAAAGCCCGCCAATTTATCATCGGGCGTGACATACGAAATAAAATGTTCTTCCGCCGCGCCAGTTTCGTAATGCAGGTCATCAAGCTTAAGCATTTCTGGGTTAACTGTTTTTCCACGAACCTCGCGGCATCTCACGCATTCACAATGCGTGCCGCGTCGTACCATTTCATCATGCACATCCTGGCGCAGGCTGGTCCGGCGATTCCCCTCGACGACGTTTGTGGACGGGATGTCACGGATAACCCGATTAACGCGGCAATAACGCGGAATGGTAGGTTTGATATCCGCGATCAGATCGATCAATTCCTCGGTTGTATAGGGTTTAAATTCGCCGCGCTGCCAATATTCATATAATTCTGCATTTGCCAGCAGTTGATTGGGATAGATTTTGATCTCATCCGGGCAAAAGTCATTCCATAGCCGCGCGAAGTCTTCGCGGTCCGACTCGGGTGTGGCGCCCAATAAATTTGGCATCCAATGCAGGACGATCTTGAACCCTGCAGCACGTAGTAAGGCTGTGGCGCGCCGCGTACATTCCACATCATGACCGCGCTTGTTAACTTCAAGGATGTGGTCGTCCAGACTCTGGGCGCCCATCTGAACCTTTGTCACGCCAAGATGACGGAGCCAGCGCAATTCCTTTGGAGTAATTTCATCAGGACGCGTCTCGATGACAAGCCCTACATTGCGATGATGGGTGGTTTCATTAAACGAATGAACTTTCTCAAGTTCACCCTCACCTGCTTTTTCGATGCTCTCTCCAATGGACAAAGAGGTAGTCGTGATGTCGTTCATCGCGTCGAAGCAGCGCTTGATAAACCATTCCTGATAATCGCGTCGATAGGAAGACCATGTTCCGCCCAGGATCAACAGTTCGATCTTATCCGTGGGATGTCCTAGAGACTGCAGTTGCTCAATCCGTGAACGAACCTGCGCGTACGGGTCAAATTTGTGTTCAAGCCCGCGCATCGCGCCAGGCTCATCGGGCAGGTATGACTTGGGCATTCGCACGTCGGTGGGGCAGAAGATGCATTTGCCGGGACACGGATACGGCTTCGTCAGGACCGTGACCGTCGTCACGCCCGAAAGTGTGCGCATGGGTTTCATACGAATGCGATCGAGCAGGCGCGCGTCCTCGTCCAGTTCTCCCGCCGCAACCATCTCGTTATAAATTGACACCAGCATGGACTTGTTGAGGTATCCGCCACCTTGTAGCGGATAGCTGCGCAAGGTCTTGGTCACATCCCGCCCGCCTCGAATTTCATCCAGCACGGTGCGTGCTAGTTCTTTTTTATCTGCAGTGAGCAGATGTGTGGAGCGCCAAAGTTCGCCTCGTTCTGTTTGCATTCTGTCTACTTGTTTACCTATATACCTGTCTGCTTATCAATTGCCGAAATATCCAACCGAAAATCCTTCTGTACTTCTGTGACGTCTTTGTGCTGGAACATCTCTGTGTGTAAACCACATTCCACTTTTCCTCGCCCAGCCCAGCGGCCGGCGCGTTCATCTACATTCAAGCCAATTGCTACGGTACAGGGGGCACAGCCAATGCTGCGATAGCCTTTCTCCAATAATGGATGCGCTGGCAGATTGTGTTCTTCCATATAGTGATCCACATCTGCTTTTGTCCAGTTCAGCAGTGGATTGATTTTCACCAAGCCATCATTTTGCAATTCCAGAATTCTAGCGTGGGCGCGTACAGATGTCTGGTCGCGGCGAATGCCACTGATCCATGCCAGCATATCTTTCAGCGCCTTCTGCATCGGCTGCACCTTATGAATAAAGCAACACAGGTCGGGGTCTTCCAAAGGAAGGTTGCGAGTGCGCTGTCGTGCAAAACCATCCCAGCGTGTATCGCGATATAGGTCAAGCACGTTTAAATGCCAATCCGAGGCGATCTGTTCACGAAAGATTGAGGTCTCCCAAAAGTGATAACCAGTGTCCAGGAAGAAAACCAGGATACCGTGCCGTATCTGCGAAGCCATATGCAGCAGCGGCATGGACTGTGTCTGGAACGACGAACTCAAGGCGATCTGTGGCCAGAACGTATCCGCAGCCCATTTGATGATCTCCTGCGGAGTCTTCGTCTCGAATTCATTCGAGAGTTGCTCAATCTCGAGAGGCGTAAGCATCATTAAATTATACCCGTTATAATCTTCTCATGGATTCGAAGACCACGAGGCGCTTAATTGAGCTTAATCGGGAGTTTTATACCCGTTTTGGCGACTCCTTCTCAGCCACGCGCCATCGGATTCAGCCTGGAGTCCGCCGGGTGCTTGCCATGCTAAAAGGAGATGAGTCTATTTTGGATTTGGGGTGCGCGAACGGAGAACTGGCGCGCGAACTGGCAAGACGCGGTCATCATGGCACGTATCTTGGTGTGGATTTCAGCCTGCCTCTGCTCCGAGATGCCGAGGCCCAGCCTGACGGGTTTTCTGCCAGATTTTTACAAGTGGATCTCACACAGTTGTCAGCAGTCAGTGACCAGTTATCAGTAAGCGGCGGTTGGTCTGTAATTACTGCCTTTGCGGTTTTGCACCATATTCCTTCTACTGAATTACGCTTGAATATTTTGCGGATAGTCCATCAACTGCTTAATTCAGAGGGTCTCTTCATCCACTCCAATTGGCAGTTCCTGAACAGCGAAAAACTCAAAGCGAGGATCCAGCCTTGGGAGGGCGCGGCAATTTCAGCCTCAGAAGTAGACGTGGGGGATTACCTGCTTGACTGGCGCAGTGGCGGAAAAGGCCTACGTTATGTTCATCATTTCGATGAAGGTGAATTGTATGAACTTGCCAAAGACAGCGGCTTCCGTATAATGGATACATTCTATTCAGATGGCGAAGGTGGCAAGCTTGGGTTGTATCAGGTTTGGAAACCTGTTTCGTAGTAAAAAATCTGTAAGATTTTGGTTCCTGAACGAGTCTAAACAAATGTTCTAATTAGAGAGTACCGCATACATGTCTGATAAGCGGTAATGGTCTATTCGTTGGAGGTTTGATGGTCACTGAACTGTACGAACGTATTCAAGAGGGATTACAAGAAAAGCAGAAGGAAATCACAGAATTCCTGGAAACCGCGCCTGAGGTAGAGAAAGAGGTCTGCCTGGGCGAGGATGAAGAGTGTATTGAAAACCATTTGCATGTGATCGAGACGAGTCTGGAAAAGATCGAGGATAATACGCTGGGCGTTTGTGTGATCTGTCACGGATATGTGGACACACAGCTGCTCGAAATGGATTACACGGCTGCGGTTTGTTTGGATCACTATTCCGATGAGGAGCGACGGCGACTTGAATCTGAGCTGGAACTTTCGCAGGTTGTTCAGCGCGCCTTATTGCCACAGCAGGTTCCCAATATCCGGGGCGTGGAACTGGCTGCATTCAGTCGTCCGTCTGAGATCATTGGTGGCGACTATTTTGATTTCTTCCGGTTCCGCGACGGGACACACGGCTTGGTCATCGCGGATGTAAGTGGACATGGCGTCTCGGCAGGGATGCTGATGAGCAGCCTCCAAATGGCCATTCGGACGATGGCGCCTGAAACCGATTCACCCGGCGAAATTCTGGAGCGGATCAATCGATTCTATATTCATAACATTAACTACACCACCTTTGTGACCGTTTTCCTGGCGCGGTTCGATCCAATTAGCCTGACACTGACGTATA
>DASWEH010000368.1:0-6558 GCA_036394895.1 Anaerolineales bacterium | reverse complement strand
CTTGCATACTGGCTATCCCAAACAGCATTAAAATCAGGAGAAAGCCTCCTGAATAGATCAACGTTTTGTAAATCGTTTTCTGGTTGAACATGCGCTCTCCTTTCTTCACCCTACGAAGTGCCGCAGAATTTGCTTAACTTGCTATTTGAATTTCAACCTCCAAATCCAAGCAAAAAGTTAAGCGCTTAATAAGACAGCGGCAAAACAAACATGACTCCAGGTCAATAGGGAGCCCAGAGATTTATGTCTGGGAAAAGTGAGCGGGCACCCTCCCCCAAATGGTTTTAGTTCATAAACTCTATGCCTGCAGCCTCCTTCCTTCTAATAAGGATTGCACTTACTAGGTCAACATTATTATGCTTCAATGTAATATACGATTAAATGGCACCGCCGGATTTGGCTCAAGCCTAAATTCTGGATGCATGTGGTCGATTCTTTATCTGCAACAATATTATGGAACAAGATAACAACCAATTCAATAGATTTGTGGTGCAATAGATAAGCTAACGTCTCAACAACTTATCACTTCAAAGCATACAATTGGATGTAGTGGTCGATTGAACCAGAGACAGTCTGTCTTCCTTGTTCTTAAGTCATTTCACAGAATGTTCTTCGGAATCAATGATTGGGACTACATCGGGAAAAGTATTTATCACTTCTTGCACAGAACGTAACTTCTTTTAGACGGGACAGTAAATTTTCCCAACAAGAGCCATCTAATCGCTTCTGGATGGTCAAAGATAATTAACCATTGGTGCTAGATCAAAGAGCATATTGGACAAGCTCTTAAGTTTCCATCACTTGCCCAAATAACATCTTGCCCGATCCGATATTAGCTCATGTCCATAACAGATGCATCCTTAGGAGAGGGTTGAAACCTTCCCCTAAGGTGAATGTCCTCACTTATGGAGTTGAGGATGTAAATTCGAGATACCATGCCTCCGACCACAGCCCTCCGATATCATTAGCGTTAAAGGCCTGCACACGCCAGTACAGGTGTGGATAGTAATATGCGAAGTTTGGAGTGACGGTGAACATGAACGATGTATCTCTTAGATCCCAAATCTCAAACGCATTTGATTGACCGTCAAAATTAGGAGTTAGCCCAGCCTGTAAATGGTAGCGCGCCGCGCCGGGAACAGCGCTCCACTGGAAGGTAACATCCCCTCCAACAACGGCAATGGTGCCGTTGGGCGGCGACATTAGTATGGGTGCTGGAAGCAGCTCAGACGCGGGTATTGGTGTGGCCGTGGGTGTCGGTGTGGTGATTACCATCAATTCGAAATAGCCTATCTCGGACCATAGTCCTTGGACATTATTCGAGTCAATGGCCTGCACGCGCCAGTACAGGTGTGGAAAGTACTCTACGAATCCTGGCGAGGCGGTGAAGGTGTACGATGTGTCCGTCAAACTCCACTGCTCGATGATGTTGAATTGTCCATCAAAATACGTATTTAGACCTGCCTGCAAATGGTAGCGCGCCGCGCCGGGAACAGCGCTCCACTTCATGGTAACCTGCCCGCCAACAGTTGCGCCGTAGTGCGGCGATAGTAGTGTAGGCGCTGTAAGCTGGACAGGTGCCAACGTTGCTGTGGGCAGAGGTGTCGGTGTGCGCGTCGGTTTGTGCGGTGTGGGTCTCGCCTTTTGAAGCTCGTTAGCTGACGTCAGAGCAGATGGAACAAACGCTACCATGCTAAGCATCAAAACGATCATTAAGACAATAGGTATTCTTTTCATGGGTTCTCTCCTTGACTGGATTTAATCGGAACGCGATCAAAATCTGGGCTGCTTACATGTTTCGATTGCGGTTTCCCCGATGGTCAGCAAGGGTCATTGAATAGAGCGCGTTATGGACTTGGAGCCATAAGTGCGACGAATCCTTGAAGAATCTGGGTAGAACACTGGAAGAGCCTGTTCCCCCGTCGTCCGCTATAGACTATAGTGAAGATCATCCACCGTCCAGTATAGGTTGGATTCAGTGGGTATAACGTATTCTACTGTAATAATATTATAGAAAAATGGGACTAAAATCAATAGATTTGTGGTGCAATAGATAAGATCGCCTTTCAGCAAGCGGGTATATATGGTTTCAAATTGCAAAATCAGATGGGGAGAGATTAAACGATAGACAATTTATCCTCCTTGTTCTTCGGAATCCATGATTAGGAGTATGTCGGGAAAAGTATTGATCACTTCTTGCAGAGACCGTAACCTCGGAACATCAGTCTGAGGAGGTTCAAAATGGAAGCTGGACATCGTCGATAGCGTACGCAACACATTATTGAGATAATCTTCGACAGTGGTCTTATCCAAATCGTAAAAGGTCCCGAGCAATTTATAGGTTGTATAGGCTCTCAGCCAAAAGAGGGTTATCAATAAACGATTACGTAAAGCATACTTGTGTTTTCGACCAGCGCCCACAGCACGTTGGCGTTTCACCTTATGTCGTTGGGTATACGGTAAAGCGCTTACACGCGCAGTATGGACAAGCTCAAACTCGGCATATAACTTCTCAAATTCCGTTAGAGACATCCCAATCAGACTGTTCACAACTTGTTGGTTCTTTAAAATCTTTTCGTAAGTAATCATCGGTAAGAATTTATATTCACCTGACCTTCTGCAGGTAATTTGCTGCTTATTAGTTGCACATAGGCGACCTCTCTTACCCAATTAAAAAAACAGCGCTTCCAGAAATGGAAGCGCTGATAATAGCTATGCAACAGTCAAAATCTAGTGAATCAAATCCTGTAGATCATCAGACGACGGGATTCCACCCTCTTCCTCAAGGCGCCGTAAATCACGCAAGGTCTCATATTCATCCCGACAGGCAGGGCACTGGTTCAAATGCTGTTTCACCTGTGGCATTTGGGCTGCAGCGTCTTGACCGGAGGCCTCAAGCTCTACGAAACGAGAAACAAGATCGAAACATTCCGTGCAGGAAATCTCTTCATCCTTAGTCTCATAGATATTTCGCAACCATCTCTCAAAACGGTCACGGTTCATGACTACTCCTCAATCATTTGTTACAAAATCCTGCCAGAGTCTTACCTCTGCACAGTGAATATGGCGAGTATCTCGCCAACCTCAAAACCACGTGCCTGCAATCTATTCTTCAGTTTGCGACGCGCATCATGAAGCATTTTATAGATGGCATTCCGGTTTGTATCCAATCGCCGCGCAACCTCATCCATGGGAACCTCATTGAAGACCATCATAATAAGCACGCGGCGCTGCTTATCGGTTAAGTCCTGTTCGATCACCTCCCGGATATTTTCACGGATCTCGCTTTGCATGGAAGATTGATCAGGCGTGAGTCCGGGCGACTTGTGACGCATCACCCATTCAGCGAGAGAGCCATCGTCAGCAAAGGACAATTGGTCCAGTGATATACCCTTCCATCGTTCCCGCCGTGCAGTCATCAAAGCAATGTTGATAGCAAATTTATATGCCCAAGTGGTGAACTTGCTATCCCCTCGGAACTCCGAGAGATGGTTCATGACGGCTATGAGAGCATCCTGTGCGCAATCCTCTGCCAGTTGCAGAATTTCCTCGCGTGCTAATCTCTCGAAGTCACCTAGGTTACGGCTGAAGAAGAATAAGACCGCGCGTAGCAAAAGATCCCGCAGGTCAGAAATGGCAGATTCCTGTAACATGCCGCCTGCGTTCAAATCACGCAGCCATTCCTCATTTGTACGCGTGTTCGCCATTAAATGTATTATATCAAGAACGCTATTCGGCTATCCTGGCTTGTAACAGATTAGACCTTTGAGATATGCTCCTTCTGGGAAATGTAATGAGACAGGATGATCTGGTCCTTGTGCTAAATGCTCAATGATCTGCACCTCGACGCTGGCGTCCAAAGCGGCTCCCGCGACGATTTTTTGGAACAACCCTGCATCGACTCCACCCGAGCAGGAAAATGTGACCAACATTCCACCGGCCCGCAACAGCTTGAATGCAAGCAAGTTGATGTCTTTGTATCCACGCGCGGCTCGTGCGGCTTGTGCGGCCGTCGGAGCGAACTTGGGCGGGTCGAGGATAATCATATCGAAGGAACGGTTCTCATCGCGGAATTTGCGCAACAGTTGAAAGACATCACCTTCCAGGAGGTTTGTTTTCTCAATAGGAAACCCATTTAATTCAACATTTTCTTTTGCAAGAGCAAGCGCATCAGCAGACGAATCGATCGAGAGAACAGATTTTGCCCCTCCAGCCAGTGCATTGACGGTAAACCCGCCTGTGTAGCAGAAGCCATCCAACACGTCTTTATCTTTGGCAAGCTCGCGCACACGCAGGCGGTTTGCGCGCTGGTCCAGATAGAAACCAGTTTTATGGCCGCTTTCCAGGTTTACATTGAATTTCAATCCGCTTTCGTGAATTGTGATTCGAGAATTTGGAAGTACGCCACGCAATAAACCCACCTTTGGTTCAAGACCTTCCAACTCACGTACATCCGCATCGGAACGCTCGTAAATGGTCGAGAATCCGGTTTCCTCAAGTAAGAGATCAGCCAGTGTTTCCTTCCAGAATTCAGAGCCTGCTGTGAGAGATTGAAGGACAAGCACATCACTATAGCGATCGACAATCAGACCTGGGACGCCGTCTGACTCTGCATAAATTAAGCGTAACGAATCTGTGTCACGAGAATCGGATAACGAATATCGGGTACCGATTGCTTTTCGGATTCGCTTTCGAAAGAATTCTTTGTCAACCGGTTCATCTTCAAACGTCCATACCCGCGCCCGGATTTGCGAGGTTGGCGAGTACGAAGCGCGGGCCAGGAACTGCTTATTAGACGAGAGCAGGTCAACAGTCCCACCTAAGAGCGGCTCATTATCTACATGCTGGATTGCGCCAGAGAAAATCCATGGATGTCGGCGTAGCAGACTCTTTTCACGTCCCGCTTTGAGGATGAGCGCAGACATTATTCCTCCTCAGGGAAGCGCCTGAAGTTCTGCATCCAGTGCTCCGAGTCTTCGATGGACGTGAAGCCGAATTGTTTATAGAGCCCGTGTGCATCATTTGTGACCAGCACCCAGCGGCGCATATCTTTGAGATCGGGATGTTCCATGATGGTTCGGATCAGCCATTTGCCCAGACCATAGGCGCGATAATCTTCGTGAATGAAGACGTCGCAAAGGTAGGCAAATATGGAGTAATCACTGACGACGCGCGCGAGTCCGATCTGTTTATCGCCGTCATAAACGCCGAAGACCAGCGAGTTCTGGAGAGCACGTTCGGTGCGCTCGCGTGGACGCGTGTTTGCCCAGTAGGCACGTGTAAGAAAATCACAGATGATATCAATATCGAGCCGAGAAGGATCTGTGCTGATGGTGAAACTGTCGCGGTGGGTTTCAAGTATTTGCGGCATGGCGTGAGTGTATCATAGGTGTTATTATCTCGGCTTGTGTCTCGCGCGAGCGGAATGCGGAATGTAAGTCGAGACATGTAGCCGAAGTGCAAGCTTACAAGTAATATGCGCTTCGTCTGCGTTCGCCTAGCGGCTCGCTCCGCTCACTACACATGCCCTGGCGGGCAGTGCCAGGGTAGTCCCGGGGTTTTTTCGGGAGCGCGAAGCATTGAGGAGACCAGATGCTCAAACCGATTCGCTGGAATACATTCGTTAGAGATTTTATTATCATTCAATTTGGCTTTCTATTATACGGACTTGCGATTGCCTTGATCGTGCATGCGAATCTTGGAACAGGGACATGGCTGGTATTGGAAGTTGCCCTGGCAAACATCTTCGGCATCAAGATCGGAACGATGACCGTTTACATGGGTTTCCTCGTTTTGATCATCGCATTAGCTCTGCGAGAACAAGTGGGGTGGGGAACACTTGGCAATATTTTGAGTATCGGTCCCTGGCTTAATCTATTTTTGGATATGATCTCCACCCCAAAAGATAACTTAGCTTTACAAATCGCGATGTTCCTATCCGGTGTTCTAATCCAGGGAGTTGCCACTGCAGTGTATATCGGCGTGGACGCTGGTGCAGGTCCGCGTGATAGTTTGATGTTGGCGATCCACCGCACAACCGGAGTCAGCCTCCGTGTGGCGCGTGGAGCGCTTGAAATCATCGTCGTTTTGATCGGCTGGTTGTTGGGTGGTCCGCTCGGGTTGGGGACGGTCATCTTCGCGCTGCTGATTGGACCTTCTGTACAATGGGCATTCAAATTGTTCAAGGTGCAGCCCCATAAGCCGGAAGTTGCTGAAGCTGGAGCGGATTAAGAACGGGCTGCAAATATTATCTAGGTCTTTTAATTGTTGAACGGAGGTTGATATGACCGAAACGGAAACACCCATCACGACAGCAGAACCAAGAAATCGCTCGACCGGTGCACTGATTTTGTTTTTGTTATTTGCAGTGCCGATGCCAATCTGTCTGTTGATTTATCACTTCATCTTATGGTCCACGGAACAAACCGCGATTGCCTCGGCGAGCCAGGCAAATCTTGCCTGGGCGGGTTTTATTGGATTGGCGGCGCAAGGGATTGTGATGACAGGCATAATCGCGGTGTTATGGCGCTTTACAACAGATGAACGTTTCAAACCGGT
>DASWEH010000367.1:0-9932 GCA_036394895.1 Anaerolineales bacterium | reverse complement strand
CGACCTTAATGGTATGGATGATCTCCAAAAAGGAATGGTCCGTGTGCTGCATCCGCGCTCGTTCATTGACGATCCCACGCGCATGTACCGCGCCGTCCGCTATGAGGGACGTTATGGATTCAAAATTGCCGAAGATACATTGGCTCTCATTCCTGAAGCGCGCCCCTTTGTAGAAAAACTCTCCGCCCAACGGATTCGCCACGAACTGGATTTAATCCTTGAAGAGCCAAATGCTGTCTCGATGTTGAAACGACTGGATGAGTTGGATTTATTATCCGTTATCCATCCCGCGCTTGCAAAATTTAACCAATCCAGTCTTGTCACTGTTAAATCTGATGAGGCGGTACTACAGAATCGGAACTCACGCTGGATTTTGTGGCTAATGCATCTTTCTGATCAGGAAATCGAATTCATCAACAAGCGCCTGCACTTCCCCGCGGACTTGTTGAAAATATTACACTCCGCCACATCCCTCAACGCGAATTTGACGGCTGTGGTTGGTTTGAAGCCAAGTCAGGTCGTCGAGTTTTTGGAAGGCTATTCGATCAAAGCCCTTGAAGTCCTTTCGAGTGCGGTACGAGATGAAGAGATCAGAAATATTCTGACTAAATATCTCTCAGATTGGTGGCATATCAAGCCGAAAACAACAGGTCATGATTTGAAAAAACGTGATATCCCACCCGGACCGAAATACACTGAAATCCTTCGCCGTCTCCGCGCCGCCTGGCTGGATGGGGAGGTGAAGAGTGAAGAAGAAGAAAAAACATTACTTGATAATTTGTTAGGCTAAAACAAGCCTTGCGAAGGTTGGGTCAGCATGGCTAGTTCAGCAAGAAAAACCTTCGCAAGGCTTAGATCTTCATTTATAAGGATAAAATATTGGAATCAGCCTTGCGAAGGTTGGAGCTGCACGACTCAAGAAGCGAGAAAAAACCTTCGCAAGGCTTAAACTAAAATATATTTTTGAGAATTTTATGCAACATTATGCAGGACACTATTACCATGTTTATAATCGCGGTACGAACCGACAGCCGATCTTTGCAAATGAAGAGAATTATTGGTTTCTTCTGCGTCGTGTAAAGAGCTTGCTTCCTTTATATTCAATTCGTATCGTTGCTTATTTAGTTATGCCGAATCATTATCATTTTTTAATCGGGGTTGATAAGGATGGAGAACTCAGCCGGTTCTTTCAAAGACTATTCAATAGCTATTCGCAAGCTTTCAATCGCCAGCAAGGTAGATCAGGTACATTATTCGAAGGTCGCGCAAAAAGTATCCTTGTAGACGAAACTAATTATGTTTATGCACTTATACGCTATATTCATCTAAATCCTGTTGTGGCTGGTTTGGTTAAAAGCCCACAAGACTGGCAGTTTAGCAACTACCTTGAATGGATTGGCGTTCGTAATGATGGATTGTTCGATCCACAGTTTCGAAAAATGTTTTTCTCTGCACCCGATGAATATAAGAATTTTGTACTCTCGGATATTCCCGAAGCATTGGAAAGAAAAATCGCAAAGTATTATTTGGATTGAAACCAACCTTGCGAAGGTTCACGTCCTTTCAGGACAGCCTTCTCAAGGTTATATAAAATTTTATGAACCTCCAACCCTATCTCACTTTCGCACGTCAACTTGCCTATCGGGCTGGGCGCATCACGCTCAGCCACTACAACAAAGGGATTCAGCATGATCTGAAGCAGGATGAGTCCCCGGTCACTGCGGCGGATCGCGCCACGGAAGAATTCATCCGCGGCGAGATCGAGAGAACCTATCCAACTCACGCGATTGTGGGGGAGGAATTTGGAGAGAAGGCAGGAGAGGGGAATCCGTTTCGCTGGTTTGTTGATCCGATCGATGGGACCAAATCCTTTATGAAAGGCGTCCCTTTTTATTCCGTGTTGATTGCCCTGGAAATCGAAGGTGTGTCACGTGTCGGCGCGGTGTGCTTTCCTGCGCTGGATGAAATCCTTTCCGCTGCCGATGGACTCGGCTGCTGGTGGAACGGCAAGCGGACGCGCGTCTCGGAAGTCAGCGAACTCAAGCAGGCGGTGTTCTCGTATACCAGCTGGTCAGGATTCCGTACAACAAAACGGCAGCAGATCTTCGAACGTTTTCACAAAGAGTGCTTTTATGGACGTGGCTGGGGTGATGCGTACGGGTATCACATGGTGGCAACGGGCCGCGCCGAAATTATGCTAGACCCAACCATTAGCATTTGGGATGTGGCTCCGTTCGCGCCCATTTTTCGAGAGGCAGGAGGCTTCTTCGGTTCGTGGGACGGCAAAGAAGGTCATACGCATGGGGAGGCGCTGGCTTGTAATGCCGCGCTCAAGCCGAAAGTCCTGAAATTGATCCGCCACTCAACGCAAAGCTCCTAGTTCGAATGCGGTTTTGTCACCGATGACAGTTTCCAGCGCCTTGATCAACTCCTGCTTTTGTTGTGTATCCATTCGAGTGCCGGGGTGGACAATCCAATACTGAACCGGCGGCATTTCACCTGAATGGGTTGACGCCATTTACAGCCTGCAATTTTATTAAAACCTTCGAAAATGTTGTCACAATGGAATCTTTGCTCTATAATGAGGTGGGAAATAACCGTGTCAGATCGAAATTCAGTTTCTGTCAAAGACCAGGATGAACGATTACCATATCGTTTGCGTGAACATTTTTTGTCCACGCCGGAGCTGGCGCTGTTGCGTGTCTTGCAGAAAATGGTAGGACATCACTATCTGATTTGCCCAAAGGTGGCGCTGAACGAAATTTTTTATATCGCGCGCCCGAACGAGAACGTCCACTTCTTCAGTAAATTTTTTCGCAAGCATGTGGATTTTTTGCTGTGTGAACCCGATACGCTCAAGCCCGCGTTTGGCATCGAGCTGGTCAAGCCTGTCACTCGGAACGAAACGCGTGAAGCTGATCAATTCATGGGGGAATTGTTTCTCAGTGCAGGATTGCCTCTCGTGCATATCCAATCCAGCGAACATTACTCCGAGCAGCATCTATCAGAATTATTTGAGCTTGCTGTGATGAAAGTGAAGGAAACGCGACCGCTTCGCGCGACAGCGAAAAGGGATTCGGTTCCGATGTGCCCCATCTGCGGCCGGATGATGGTCCTGCGCATCCATCGCACTGGTATGAACGCAGGGAAGCAATATTATGGGTGTATGGACAGTCCCAAGTGTAGTGGGGTGGTGGAGATAGGTTAAGCGGTACTGTCCTGGTGTTCAAAAGCAATTTGTTGCGAGTCGCCATCTCTAACGACTCCAATTTTTAACAACAGCTTATGCAATAAGAGGGAAAGTCCAAGAAAAGCATAACCCAGTAGTAGACTGGCGGGGATGGACACTGCCACGGCTAATGACAGAATTCTCCATGCACTTTCAAAAAAATCCTGGTTAACAATCGAACCGATGATCAAGATTACTGCATACGTGGCCAGGGCAATGTACATCATCCGAATGGGCGCAGACCGGAAAATTGTTTTGATTTCTACAAACGATTTTCCTTTACTTCGAACCAGAAGAATGATGACCAAAATTGTATAGGGAATAAACCAGAAAATTGCTAGGAAATTCCATACTATATTGAAGGTTTGAATCAAGCTGTCTTTTTCAGAGATATCATAAAAAATGAAGTAGGCCACCGATTCGATAAGGATTAAGTAAGGCAAAAAGAGAGCAAGGCGGGCAAAGGTTGAAGATTTCATGTTTCGTTACCTCAAAAAGCGACTTTGTAGCTCTTTTGTTGGCACCATGCAAACGTCCCGTTTCCCAAACCACTGATAGCGATGTTTTGCGATTTGGGCATATACCCAGTCGCGAAGGAATCTTGGGACAACAAACTCCATGGATGCTAAAAACGACCAGGGAAATCTAAGTTGCTGACCAATTTTAAGTGCGGCAGTTGAACCATGATAGACCGTTTCATTGTCAATCAATACAATTGCTTGACTATAGTCTTTTGGCAATCCGCACCATTCAAGTAATTCCTTGCCTGCTTCTGATTGAATCGAAGCAAATCGGAATACTGGTTCTTTTTCTCTTTGCAGAATGAAGATCACTGAGCCGTTGCAAAGGTTGCAGACGCCATCAAAAAGAATAATCTTTTGTTGTTTGATGTTTTTTTCATTCATAATAGAGAAAATGTCGCTGTGAGCGTTCCCTGCGAAGCAGTCTCCCGTTTAGCAGGTGAATTTGTTGGCGAGAGTTAGCCAATTAATGGGAGATTGCTTCGTCGCTCACTCCGTTCGCTTCTCGCAATGACATTCGGATGATAATGCCTTTTTATCTCTGAAGCATATTTTGTTCCAACGGTGGACTTGTTTGCTTCGAGCCAATCTTTGAACGCAGTCTTGCCCCGGGCCGGTTGCTTGGATACGAGTAGATTTGCCATGAGTCCATCCACTTCTTCGGGAGTGAGAATTACATCTCCAACAAAGAGGCTCAAGAACTGAGCCGCCCATAACGCTATCCACGGCGGGACAGAGATGATCGGTCGCTTCGCACCGATTTTTTCTCCAACCAATTGCACCAATTCTTTGAACGTATACGAGTCAGGACCAACTGCGTCGATGATGTAATTGTCCGTGCGATACACAGCCTCTACTGCAAGGTCAGCCAAGTCTTCGACATAGACAGGCTGGATTCCATACGATCCATCACCAGGGATGAAAAAGAAGGGGAAGCGTCGCAGGAGAAAAGCAATATTGTTGATCAGAATATCTTCCTTGCCAATCAACACTGTGGGACGCAAAATTGCGTACGAGAGCCCAGATTCCATGACGGCTTTTTCGTTGGCTGCTTTGCCCCAATAATAAGGCAGGTGCGACTCCGCGGATGGATTTGCAATGCTAATATGCACGATCCTCTTCACGCCCGCGGCTTTGGCGGCGTTGACCAGTTTGCGCGTGTTTTCCACTGCCCTCGGTTGCGTATTTTCGCCTTTATCGAAACGCACCCAATAGGTGTTGACCAATACCTCCACACCTTGCAGGCTGCGCGTCATATTCGCTTCATTGAAATCTAATGGATAGGCTTTGACCTTTCCACCAAATGGATCGGGTCGATTCGGGTGACCTGTCAGCGTGATGACTTCTTCGCCGCGCTCCAAGAGTCGTTTCGTGATGTATTTTCCTGAATAACTGAATGCACCGGTTACTGCAATTTTCATTTTTAATTCCTTCCTAGCTCTGCCGCCGTCCCCGGCGGCAATTCAAGCGCCGAGGACGGCGCTCAGAGCATGTTAATACTTATTTCAATACTCCCAATATTTTCGTCACGTTGGAAAGCCCCAAACTTTCCAGCCGGATAACGGCCTTAGTGAGGTGATCAATGGCATCGAAGAAACTTTGTAAGGCTTGTACGCGTTCATAGACAAAATTCCACTCTTCATCCTCCACCCAGTTTTCCTCCATCACAGTAAGTGTCTCCCTAACCGAGCGGATGGCGCGGTCAAACTCGCTATTCTGTCTCTCTTTCAAAATGGAACGGATCGCGGCATAAAAATCAGCTTCGGCTTTGTAATAGTCCTTGCGATCACCGAGCTTGGAGGAACGATGGACGAGTCCCATGCGTGCAAGGGCCCGGATCTCTGTGCTGATCGCGCCTTTGGTGAGTCCCGTTTCCTGCACAATTTCATCGAGCGAGAGTGGTGTAGGGGAGAGATAAAGCACGGCGAAGATGGCTCCCATCCCTTTGGGGAAACCCCAGAATCGGCTGATCTGGCTTAATCCTTCTGTAAAGTCTTTCTTGATTTTCGTAATCGACTGTGTCATAGCTGTCTCGTTATGTTCGTTTAGTACTTACTAAACACAGTATATGATAAACGAGATAAGTTGTCAAGAATAAAAAAGCCGCCATCGGCGGCTGGAGGCAAGAAAATTTGATTTTATTGAGGGATTTGTAACGCCTGATAAATTTCCGAATTGCTTAATCCGGCTGGCAATGCCTGATATTGGTTTATATAAAAGTTTACAATCTTTTGGTCGCCGTTGGATTGGAAGATCATGCTCACCCGCCCAGGTTGCGGACCGACAATTTGGTCGGGTGGAATGTTCTCGATCACTTGCATGACCTTCACGATCCATTCACCCAGCTCGGATTCATTCGTTAAATCATTGACTTGCAAGGTGATATTGAAATCCGTTTCCATCGCGCTAAAGCCGCCAATGCTGCCGTCTGCGAGCATGCAATTTTCTCCAAAGGCATAAGCGTTCGTTTGTGCCTCAGGTTGTAACGCCTGAATGGATTTTTGGAAGCTGCTGGATAATTCTGGTAAATCCTGATTTGCCCACTGATATCCACAGTCTTGCGGGTTTGGTGGGGCAGGAGTAGTCTCTCCATCAGGTGGTTGGTCAATGTGGGGAGTGCTTAGGGTAGCAATCAATGTTGGGTCTGGCACCACCGTTGTAGGGAAAGACAAAGGCGCGTCTGTGGCGGTAGGTGGAATAGGCTGAGGGGAGGCAACTCTTGTTGAACACGCGCACAGGATGAGGGTCCAGAGAAGAAACGTAAGGAATATTCTTTGCATCAGAAACCTCTAATCGCTTATGCTTTTCTAGCTCATATGGGCAAATTTGATCATTGTGCAAGAAAGCTGATCACTTAGAGAAGTGACGTAAGAGATTCCCTAAATGTTCCGACACGTTTGAGTTACTTCTGGTTGAGAATATCCATCGCTGCGGCTGCGATCAGCGCCGAGCCGCGTATCAATGCCTCTTCATCGAAATCAAATTTGGGGTGGTGATGCCCGTAGTCAAGATGCCGTTCCTTGTTCGCCGAGCCAACAAAGAAAAAACAACCATTCACTTTTTCAAGCAAGAAGGCTGCATCTTCAGCGCCCATCGTCAGATAGCCAGCCGTGCGGAGATCAGAATCAGGCAGGAGGCGACGGGACGTCTCCTGCACTTTTTCACTGATTGACATATCGTTGACTAAGGCAGGCGTGATCCGTTTGATTGTGATTTCAGCCTGACAGCCCAATGATTCGGCAGTGCCGCGCACGATCTGTTCGAACCGTTCCAAGACTTTTTGCCTGACTCCGTTATCAAATGTGCGGATCGTGCCCCCAAGCGTTGCCTCCGCCGGAATGACATTGAAGGCTGTTCCGCTGTGAAATGTTGTGACGCTGACAACGGCTGTATCCAGGGGAGAGACATTCCGTGAGACAATGGTTTGAAGGGCGTTGACGATTTGGGCTGACGCAACAATTGGATCTATGGTCCCATCCGGGATGGCGCCATGACCACCTTTGCCGGTGATTTTTATGGTAAATAATTCAGCGCCTGCCATCATCGGTCCGCCGGCGATACCCAGCCAGCCCAGTGGCTGTTCATTCCATAAATGGAGGGCAAGAGCCATATCTACCTTTGGGCTTTCGAGCAAGCCATCCTGCATCATCATTTCTGCACCCCCGGTTTCTTCGCCATTGGTGCCTTCTTCAGAAGGTTGAAAGCAGAATTTAACTGTGCCAGCCAGTTGATCGCGATGAGCATTTAGGATCTTTGCGACGGTCAGTCCGATGGCAGTATGCCCGTCGTGTCCGCAGGCGTGCATGACGCCGTTATTTTGTGAAGCGTATTCGGCGCCAGTCTCTTCCGTAATAGGAAGTGCATCCATATCGAAGCGCAGCAAAAGCGTGGGTCCTGGCTTCGATCCTTCCAGCAGACCAACCACCCCTGTTTTGCCGACGCCCTTAGTCACTTCAATGCCAAGCGACTCGAGTTCCTTTGCCACGATTCCAGCTGTGCGAATCTCGCGAAATCCGAGTTCAGGGTGCATGTGGAAATCGCGGCGCAGGGATTGCGTGTATGGGAAAAGTTCTTCGGCTTGCTGAAGATAATCAATCATAAATAAGTCCTTTTCTATAGTTTATGTTCATAGATTTTATCCCAGCTTTCACAACTCCCGATTAAGACACAACTACCACTTCAATTTCTGTTAACCATTTGACCCACTGCCAGCCGCGCCGCGAAGGGACAACGGCACGCAAAGGAAAACCATGTGAGTGATTCAAAACCTCCATCCCGACGTGGGTGGCTAACAGAATCTCTGATGCCTGCTCAAGCGTGAAGGGCGCGCTGTAATCCAGGACGCCTCTCAAAACGATCCCTATGGCTTCCGGACGCAATTGGGCTTGCGCCAGTAACGTTGTGAGTGGAATACCGCGCCAGGTCTGTACAGTGTACCAGCCGCCTGTACAGTCAAGAGTGGCGGTCACTTCAGAGGTAGATATGGCAAGCAGATCTTTGTAACTCAAACTCAGTGGCTTTTTCACTGCACCTTTGATGGTCAGAGCCCAGGTTGATGGGTCGAGTCTGATTTTGCCTTGATCGGACGCAGTGGTAACAGGGTGAGTATTGCCGCGAAAGGAACCCTCTTCGCGCGAACCGGTGAAGCGATGTTGCGCGCCATTACTTTCCAAGGATTTTGCTAACATCTCAGATATCCCCCAGCCGGCAATCGCGGCTGCGCCCAGCCCCATCAGTTTGAGCGCTTGTCTTCGCCCAGCAAAATCAACTTTTTTAGGGTGAGGCCAACGCCGCCAAACATGGATGATGAAAAGCGGGGCTAGGCCGAGCGCAATTCCCCAATGCCATCCAATCCCAGAATAGGCATATTGACCAATCCACACATAATAAGGACCGATTTGCCAGGTCCACATTAAAACAAGGACTAAGATCGTAACCGTTGCCAGAGTAAGCAGGATGGAAATGAGGATCATCAGGCTGTGATCAACGCGCCGACTTAAACCGCGACTCAATGAGCGCAGAGCGATCGCGCCTTTCCATGGAATGAGCACAATGAGGGCCCAACCTGCAATACGATGAATCTCAAATAAAGAAGAGGGGAACGGCCAGACCAAACCATACAGGCCGGTTAAGCCAAGAACACAAAACAAGCTGAGGATAAGAGTGTTGATGAAGCGCAAACTTCTGCCGCCCATCAATGTCTCCTTTTGGTTACTAATAAATTGAATAGATCAAGTACTTCAGTGAATGCGCTTCGATCGCGCAGCACTCAGCGCGAGCGGACTAGCTGGCTACCTATATTTCACGACGCGGAAGTTTTCTTCGTAGTGCGGGTTTTCATCCGTGCTGTCTTCAGTGTGGCGGGATTTCATTCGTTCAAGAAATTTATCAGCATCCGCGATCTGTGATTTATGTTTGAGGATGGCGTCGAGCTTGGTTTGCCAGGTCTCGGTCACATCGATTTTTACATTGGGTTGCATAGTTAACGAGCACCAGACTTCCTTTGGCATGTGAGGGTCATAACCTTCTAACAGCAACTCAGGAAAAAAAACAGGGCTGCCTGCTGCGGGAAAGACAGCATCTATGACAGCTTGGCCTGCGGCGCGGTGATCTGGGTGGTTGACCCCATACGTGGCGAACAAGGTTTGAGGATCACAGGTGACGAGGATATCGGGCTTGAATTTGCGGATCACACGAACAATTTCGCGGCGTAAATTAAGGTCCGGCACGAGATAGCCATCGGCAGTATCCAGAAAATGAACCGCGTCTACGCCGATAATTTTCGCCGCTGCGATCTGCTCTTCATGTCGAATGGCACATAGTGCGTCGGTCGTCATTTCTACGGGAGTCGATTCGTTAAAGCCTTTATCGCCGCAGGTAATCAGCTGATACGTGATGTGATGTCCCTGGCGCGCCCATTTTGCCAATGTCGCACCGCAGAAGAACTCGGGATCGTCTGGGTGCGCGAGGATAACGAGAATGTTTTGAGGGGATTCCCAGTTGTCCATAGTGGCGGCAAATTTCGGCTTGAAGTGAAATGTTAAGATTTGCGATTTTTGCTTTTTCCGCAGGTACATCCACCGTCATTGTGACGGTCACACGGAGCTTCGGATTTGCGTCGCAAGGCCTCAAGCTCGTCCCAGGGTTGCAGTTCTTGGTGATCAAAAGTTTCTGTAAAGCGC
>DASWEH010000366.1:0-4532 GCA_036394895.1 Anaerolineales bacterium | reverse complement strand
GGTCCGCCGTTGGGATCGGGATAATCACCAGTAACTTGAAACCCGTTGTCTGTGGCACTGCCCCTGCAAAACATGATAGCTGTGTTGTTATGGAATGAATCCACCCAGGAGGCTTCGTAGCGATCAAGCAATGTGTTGTAGCCGAAGGTAAACATTCCGTGCTGTGCCTCGCCTTCGACGGAACCTTGATAAAGATACAGCACAAAGCGTCCACCCAACACAAGTTGAATACTTCCCTGCACTGGCGATTCATCGGTCAATACATCCGGCTCGACCCAGAGTTTGGCGGTACCCATCCATCCGCCCACGAGTTGAGCAAAGAAATGATGCGGACTGCCTGACTGTCTGGAACTTTCAAACGTCATACCTCTCCTCCATTATTTTATTTGGGCTTGAAACCCAGCACACAAAATGTATCATCTTCAGGCTTGACAGGTTCAAATGTGAATTCGTGGAAGACCTGAATATCTTTGAAACCTGCTTCTTTATACAGCGTTATGGCTTGTTGTTGTGTATAGGAGCGTGTAGCAGGCGATTGCTTGTGTTCTTCGGTTGCAATTACTTTTCCATCGCGGATAATTTCATAGCGATCAATCGTATCTTCCAGATCTGTTTCGGGATCAAAGCGGGAGTATTGCCAACGGCGGACGGTCGCGCTGTCTTCGGGGCGGGTCGCTTCACGAGGGAATTCACTTTCCAAGGGTTTGCCTGGTTTCCAGAGTGTCATGAAAGGCATCGCCAGCACGCCACCTGGTAACAGATGCTCATAAAAACGGTTCATGGCAAGAGGTGGAAGGGATACATCCAACAGGAGTTGAAACGAACTCGAAGGGACAAGAATAGTCTGATATTTGCGCGGCAGAGAAAGTTCGGTCATTTCCTGTTGATAGACCGTGGGATGCAAATTCAGTTTTTCAGCCTTTTGATAGAGCCGTACCAGCATCTCAGGCGAGTTATCGACGCCATCGATGTCAATATCTTGCTGCATAAAATCCAACAGGATCCGTCCGGTCCCACAGCCGACATCCAGCACGGGCTGATCATATTTTTTGACCACATCCAGATAGAAGAAGCGGTCATCCCAATTGGATGTGTCGCCGCGAAATAGATCCCAAAATTCAGCGATCATGCCGTAGTATTCGTAGGTAGGATTTGTTGACATAAAATATTTCCTGTTTATCCCGTCATTGCGAGGACGACGGCCCGAAGCAATCTCAACTAACCTTCAAACATATAATTGGATATGAGGTGAGATTGCTTCGTCACCTTGGTTTCGACTGCTTGCGTCTCAACCAGCGGCTCCTCGCAATGACATACTTGAAACTACATCCTAAACACTCCAAAATTATGTTCTTCTACTGGCGAATTCAAAATGACAGATAATGCAAGACCAAGAACATGCCGCGTATCTATTGGATCGATCACACCATCATCCCATAATCTCGCCGTCGAATGATAAGGATTGCCTTCGTTTTCATATTTCTCCAAAATGGGACGTTTGAATTCGTCGGCTTCTTCCTGAGTCATGGCAGGTTTGCTTTCGCGGGCGAGTTGATCCTGTTTGATCGTGAGCAATACATTTGCGGCTTGTTCTCCGCCCATGACAGAAATGCGGGCGTTGGGCCACATCCACAGGAAGCGCGAGCCGTAGGCGCGTCCACTCATGGCGTAATTGCCCGCGCCGAACGAGCCGCCAATGACCACGGTCAATTTGGGGACGCGGGTGGTTGCCACGGCATGGACCATCTTCGCGCCATCCTTGGCGATGCCGCCCACTTCGGCTTCTCGTCCCACCATGAAGCCAGTGATGTTTTGCAGGAACACGAGCGGGATGCCGCGCTGGTCGCATAACTCGATGAAATGTGTCGCCTTGAGCGCGGACTCGCTGAACAACACACCGTTGTTGGCGATGATGCCGACAGGATATCCATGAATGCGCGCGAATCCGCAGATGAGAGTCGTGCCATAGCGCGCTTTGAACTCGCGGAATTTACTGCCATCCACTAATCGCGCAATGATTTCGTGAACATCGTAAGCCTCGCGGAAGGTGGCGGGCAGGACACCGTACAACTCCTCGGCGGGGTAGAGAGGTTCTTCGGGTGGAGCCACGTCAAGACTTTGTAAGAACGTTCGCACGTTCGAACCCTTCGACGAGCTCAGGGCAGGCTGTTGTAAAGTGTCAACGATGCCTCGCAAAAGTTCGATCGCATGATCGTCGTCTTCCGCAAAATGATCTGCAACTCCCGAGAGACGCGTGTGCACATCCGCGCCGCCAAGTTCCTCCGCAGTGACATCCTCGCCCGTCGCGGCTTTGACGAGCGGAGGTCCGCCGAGGAAGATTGTACCCGTACCCTTGACGATAATTGCCTCGTCGCTCATTGCAGGGACATACGCGCCACCCGCGGTGCAACTTCCCATCACTGCCGCGATCTGCGGGATCCGCTTGGCAGACATCCTTGCCTGATTGTAGAAGATACGACCGAAATGATTCACATCGGGAAAGACTTCATCCTGCAGGGGCAAAAACGCCCCGCCCGAATCGACGAGATACAGGCAGGGCAGGTGATTCTCTTCGGCGATCTGCTGGGCGCGCAGATGCTTCTTGACCGTCATTGGGAAATACGATCCACCTTTGACGGTGGCATCGTTGGCGACGATGAGGACCTCGCGGTTTGAGACACGCCCGATGCCCGTGACGATGCCCGCGCCTGGACCTTCATTATCATAAAGATCCCACGCCGCGAGCGCAGACAGTTCCAGGAACGGCGAGCCAGGGTCAAGCAGACGTTCGATGCGTTCACGGACAAAGAGCTTGCCCTGCGCTTCCTGCCGCTTGCGATATTTTTCGCCGCCACCCTCACGGACGCGCGCGAGGCGTTCTTTGAGTTCATTGGCGAGGCGTTTATGGTGTTCGGCGTTTTGTTTAAATTCAGGAGATGTAGAATCAGTTGAGGTGGAAAGTGTTTCCATGTAGAAAGTTTAGCATAAAACCCATAGAAAACTAACCATGGGACACGAAGGCACGGAGAAATTTATTATTCCAAACGGTGGTCGAGTAGTCCTGCCGCGCTGAGCGGACACTGAGCGAAAGCGAAGTGGAAGTCGAAGCGTTGCGGGGCGTATCGAAACCACACCATTCAATCACAGGTAATCAATTGTTTGCATGTTGCCTGTTGGTCTCGATACGCCCTCACTGTCGTTCGGACTACTCGACCAACAGAGTTCACTCAATGGGTGGCGAACCAAAACATGTTGACCACAAAGATTCCGATATATAACAGGAAAGGCGGCGCAAAGGACAAACCTGATAATATCGCGGCGCTTCTGTTTTTGCGGCGTGCATAAGCGATCCACGCGGCGATCACCATCAGGATGGGAAAGATGGGATACGACCACACAGCAATGACCAACGTCCAGGCTTGAGTCGTCTCGCCGGAATCGAAGGCCATGACCGAGAGTCCCGCAACGAGGAGCCAGATTAAGAGCGAAACCAGGGTCAAGGCTTGCGAGACGATCATCCAAACCAATAGGCCTGTGCGTTTGTTTTTTTCTTCCATGTTATTCATTCTTGTTCTCCTCGCCTCATTTGTGTAAGGGCGACTCGTCAGAGACTGACATTCGTAAAGGCTTGCATGACTCTCTTGCCCGACGCAACGAGCAACGGAGATTGGGGAGTCCTCTATACACATGGTTATTTCTTAAACACAAATTTCTCATCCACGATTATGAAAATCTTCTACACTTTTCTCATCAATAAGTAAACTTCTTTAATTGCTTGTAAGCCAAAACTTAAACTTTAATTTAACTTAATTATGCGGCACCATGTAAGAAAGTTGTGTTAGCATTTCAATATGTTCGAATTTTCAAGTATTACTGACGATCTTTTCATCGGTATCACGCCTTTGGCAAGGGATTATGATGGTCTGCGCCAGTTGGGAATCCAGCTCGTCATCAACATGCGCCTTACCCGTAGTCCCTATCCCGATTTGCATCATACGCCTATACGATTCCTTTGGCTTCGCACGCTTGACAGCCCGTTCTTTCCTATTCCTATCCCCAAGTTAGTCATCGGTGCGCGGGCTGCGCTGGAGACGATCCGCATGGGCGGCAAGGTCTACGTCCATTGCGCGGCGGGGCGACACCGCGGCGTAGTGATGGGTTCCTGCATTCTTATCGCACAAGGCTATGAACCCGAGGCTGCGATGAAGTTGATCAGGGAACGCAGAATCGTTGCTGACCCATATGCTTATCACATCCGTCCGCGCATATTGAAGTTCGCCCGCGAATGGCAGAGAGAGTTAAGCCTTCCTGAAACCCTGAAATAAAGGTTTTATTTCTATCGGATTTGGACTTCTGCCCCATGATTGGACATCTTCAACTGGAAGATCCGTGCAGAGACTCCCCTCTCTTCAAAGGCATGCTTCATCGCCTCACCGATGGTTGGATCCCGTTTTGATGAGAACGCGATGATGCTGGGGCCGGCTCCCGATAACGCGGCAGCCGAGGTGCCTACTCCCTTTGCCGCGTCCATA
>DASWEH010000365.1:0-2465 GCA_036394895.1 Anaerolineales bacterium | reverse complement strand
ATCGTTTGTTTGTTTCTCCGAATACGCTCAAAGCGCATTCCCAGAATATCTTCATGAAATTAAATGTACACAATCGCTTGCAGGCTGTCAACAGGGCGAGGGAGCTTGGCCTGATCGAATAAATATATTTTCAAAGAGAGCACCGGCATTCGTGTCGGTTTTTTTGTTTAAATTAACCCTGCCTATTAATCCATTCGGAGGATGCCATGGCTCGTTGCCGGGGATATAACCATGTAAAGAACAACAAGGAGCCATCGAATGGATCAACTTCCGAAAGTTACCCAACCCGCCACTTATCGCATACGAATTGCAGGGCGCGTGAACGATGGCTGGTCAGATTTCATGAGCGACCTGGAGCAGTCTTTTGACCAGGAAAACGGTGTGACGATCACAACCATTAATGGGATTGTGGCTGACCAATCCGCACTCCACGGACTACTTGAACACATCCGTGATCTCAACCTGACATTGCTCTTGGTTACCTGTGATGGGCCAGGCCCTCGGGATTCTGACAAGAAGTCATAAGGAGAATAAATGAAGACATTAATTGCCGGTTCAAATGGAATGATTGGGTCAGCCGTGACCCGCCACCTGACGAATTGCGGTCACGATGTTGTTCGCCTGATCCGAAAGGCACCGCGCGATGGTGAGTTGTACTGGGATCCGGACGCCGGAAGCATCGATGCGTCTGGGCTGGAAGGCTTTGATGCCGTGATCCAGTTGGCAACCATGCGCTGGCCGATGCGTTGGACGCGAAAAGCCAAAGAAAAGATATACGCCAATCGTATTGCGACATACCTCCTGCTGGCAGAGGCATTGGCCGCGTGTGTACACAAGCCGCGTCTCCTCGTGTGTGCCTCAGGCATCGGGGTATATCCATCTTCTGGCGACGAAATCCTGACGGAAGAAACGGCGCCATGCTCCAGCTTCCTGTCTGCCGTGGACCGAGCGGGGGAGACAGCGACGGAAGCCGCCGAGGCGGCCGGTATCCGCGTCGTGCATCTACGAATCCCGCAGGTGATGGGTGGCCCTGCTTTGCAGTATGTAGGTTTCCAGGCAGGGGATGGTCAACAGTGGATCAGTTGGATCGGAAGAGACGAACTTGCTTCCATTATTGAGTTCGCGCTGACGACTGAGAGTCTACGAGGGCCGGTCAATGCTGTGAGTCCAAACCCTCTTCGCAATGCCGAGTTCGCAGCGACCGCAACTAGAGCCCTCGGAGTGAAGCCAGGTGGCGTCATGCCTAATTTCATTGTGCGCCTGGTGATGGGCGAAATGGGTGAGGAGTTCATCTTGGCCAGTCGGCGCGCCCAGCCGGCCAAACTGCTTGCCGCGGGGTACCGGTTCCGCTACCCGGAGCTTGAATGCGCATTGCAGCACGAGAAGGAAGCTGTCAATAAGGACTTGACTCCCCAACCTGCCTAGGAGATACCACTGCATTCTGGAAAGGATACCATCATGATGAACATCTTCAAGAAGCAAAACGGAATGAATATCGTCGGGCAGGGTGGGAAGATTATCCTTTTTATGCTGCCATCCTTGATTGCGGCGATATTGGTTCATAGATATTTACCTCACATCGCAGCATTGCCCCAAAGTATCGATTTTATTAAGCTCGTAGGATATTTATTACTACTGCCTGGGTTAATCCTTTGGGGAACTGCGGTGATCCAACTAATGATTGGTTTTTCAAAAGGCAAGCTTGTAACTTCTGACGCATACGGCGTTGTCCGCAACCCCATCTACTCCAGTGTGACGTTCTTTATCCTTCCCGCTGTCGCGCTAATAACACTAACCTGGGTCTATTTTATCGTTTCGGTCTTTTTGTATGTTGGTGTCATAATTTTCATCGGCACAGAGGAAAAGCAACTCACGAAGGCTTTTGGCAAAGAGTATGAAGATTACACGGCAAGGGTCGATCGGCTGATCCCCTTTAGAAAACCTTAATCAGATCGGCTGCATTTTATGGAAATCCCACGTCATTGGCGATTGAAAGCCCAGCGCTACCGTTTGGAAGGTTCAGTCTGCCCGACCTGTGGCAGGTACTTTTTCCCGCCTCGCCCGGTTTGTCATCAATGTTTTACACAAGCGGCTCAGAACACCAGTTGGAAACTCCCGGTTTTGCAGATCTCGAGTCACATGTTGAACAACGTTTCTTTGAAAGAATTATAGGATGGATCAAATGATTACAAACATCGTTACTGCTTCCGCGATCACCAAAGCTGCCAGCAAGCAGACGTATTACACGATCCGCTTGCTTGTGGACCGTGACCGCGTCGACGACGCCTATCGGGCGTATGCATACTTCCGCTGGGTCGATGATATTCTGGATGCGGAATCAACTTCCGGCTTGGAGCGAAGCGTTTTCCTCGAACGGCAGAAATCCCTGCTTGAAAAATGTTATCGGGGTGAAATTCAGCGGGATGCGAATATCCAGGAAAAAATGCTGGTTGAACTGGTTCAGC
>DASWEH010000364.1:0-5909 GCA_036394895.1 Anaerolineales bacterium | reverse complement strand
GATCGTCGAGGCGGAGAAATTGCTGGGTCCTTATTTATGGGGAAGATATGATCTATTGGTCTTGCCGCCTTCCTTTCCTTATGGTGGGATGGAAAATCCGCGTCTCACGTTTCTGACGCCAACAGCGATTCTTGGCACTCGTGGTCACTTATCCCTGATCACGCATGAACTCGCCCACGCCTGGACTGGAAATCTGGTGACCAATGCCACCTGGCAGGATTTCTGGCTAAATGAGGGCTGGACCACTTATGCCGAGACGCGCATCACCGAAATATTGGAAGGAACAGACTCCAAGGATCTGCATTTGGCTTTTAATGAAAAACAACTCATCGCGATCATGGAACGTGTGGGCATGAACTCACCGCAAACCTGTCTCAAGTTACCACCTGAAAAGGATGTCGATTCCTTTGCAACCAGTATTCCTTATTACAAAGGCTGCTTCTTCCTGCAGGAGTGTGAATATGCGGTGGGAAGAGAACGCTTTGATGAGTTTATCCAAAAATATATGGCTAGCTTTCAATTCCAATCCTTGACCACCGAAGTCTTCCTCGATTTTTTGAAAGCAGAACTACCATTGGTCTTTGAAAAAGTAGATGTGCACAAATGGATCTATGAGCCAGCACTACCAGAAGAATGGCACAGACCAAAGTCTCATTTGTATGACGAGGTCCAAGAAGCCTTGTATGATTACGAAAAAGGTATCAAACCCACCAAAGAGCAGATTCAGAACTGGCATCGTTATCAGGTATTGTCTTTCCTACAAGGGTTGCCCAAAAAAATACCAGTGGAGGATTGCCAGTACTTCGATGATATTCTCGAACTTGAAAAGAGAAATGATGTCGCGTTCTTTTCTTTTTTCTACATCATATGTATTATGAGTGGCTATGAAGCAATCTTGCCGCGTGTCGAACAATTTATGGGAAAAATCGGGCGCATGTTATATGTGTTGCCCATCGTGCGCGCCATGATCGAGACCGATTGGTCACGAGACAAGGTGCGTCCGTTATTTGAACGTGTGCGCGATCGCCATCACCAGATTACAGTCAATGCAGTGGAAGGGTTGTTGAAGAAGGCAGGATTGTAGAAATCTCAGGCAATCGATTTATTCCGCCCAATTCGAAAATGCAAAGGCCAGCGGACGAGACGCAGTTCGTTTTCGTCACCCCACACCGCGAGCAGTTTGGACCAAATAACTTCAAGCGGGTGCTGTCCCTTTTGGGTTTTATATCTTTGAGTGGCAGACCAGCTATCAAGGAATCCTGCAAGCTGGTTCAAATCCCAGTTGGCTTTCATTACAAATGATGGAGCTGTAATCTCCTCGAGGGGAAAGGGAATGGTTTCATATCGTTCTTCAAGATAATGAATGCGCTCCGGCCAATAGCCATTTAATACTTCATAATAGTACTGATTGATCAATGGATCGATCTCTAGAGAAATTTCTGGGAAGCTATATGTCCAGGCAGCGAGAATCCCATTCGGTTTAAGCACGCGCTGGACTTCGCGATAAAACTCGTCAAAGTTGAACCAGTGAATCGCAACAGCAACAGTCACGAGGTCCGCGCTGGAGGTGTTAAGCGAGACATGTTCAGCAGGTTCCACGCGATAATCGACTTTGTCATGTGGATAAGCGAGCCGAATTTGTTCTGCACTTGCATCCGTCGCGAGGACTTTGTCAAAGTATTTTGCCAATCCGACCGCCGCCTGACCATTGCCCGTGCCACAGTCCCAAGCCAGGGAATGTCCTGGCGTAATGGAAGCCAGGTAGGCGTAAATTTCATCAGGATATTGGGGACGATGCTGTGCGTACTGTTCAGAATGGTTGGAAAAATGATCTTCAAAGTTAAAGGCTTTATTCTCGTTCGACATACGTATTCCTATTTGTAAAAGTTATTTTCATCCAGTAACTGCATCTGCTTCCTGACGCAGAACTCGAAAATGTTCTGCTAAGTCCACTAATTGATAATGGGCATTCAGTCCGCTGGGGTTGGGTAAGACCCACATCAGCGCATTTGCTAAACGTTCGGGTTGCGGTCCAAGAACGACTATTTTTTGTGCAAAGGCCGTTCGATAGGCGCTAATGCCCAAAACTGCCACAACTTGTGGCTGATAGCGTTTCACCTTTGACTCCAGCCTGCGTCGACCTGCCACCAACTCTTCCGCAGCTACCTCGTCCGCGGTAGCAGTTGCTCGCGGGACCAGATTCGTGATGCCATACCCAAACGTCAATAATTCTCGCTCTTCAGCAGGAATGAGCAAACGCGGCGTGAAGCCAGCCTGATATAACGTAGGCCAAAACCGATTGCCGGGACGCGCAAAGTGATGACCCGTCACAGCTGAATAGAGGCCGGGGTTGATCCCGCAGAACAGCACGCGCAGACCTGGAGCGATCACATCCCGAACCGTTTTCTCTTGCGCAGCCAGCAGGTCCGCGCGACTTGGTCTAATAGAACTAGCCATTGTATTTAGACACCATTAAAAAATTTTTGATATGTTACCCCATCCAATCCATCTTCATAATAACGCGGCATGATGTAACCCAGTTGATACCCAATCGCTTCGTAGAATCTTCGTCCACCTGTGTTTGTTGTGGGCGTATCCACATAGATGCCGCGCGCATGTTTCGAACGGGCAAACGCCTCTGCATGGGCAACCAGTGCAGAGGCGGCTCCCTGCCGTTGAAACTCAGGATGAACAGCAAGCCCCTGAATCTGACATAACTGATTCCACGCGTAATACTGAACATAAAGATAACCCACCGCGTTTCCATTGGAAACAGCCAGATACATGCCGTAATTTTCCTTGTCTTTTGAGAAAACATCTGCTGCGTTTTCCATGCCAGAAATGTATTGTTCCGCCCAGCCAATCTTTGTCAGGATACTGCGGATGGACGACCGATGCTCTGGCGAATAATCAAGGATGGTGATCGCGGGTTCCATGATCATTTAAGCAAATCCTTACATTCATCCAATTCCAAAACCTCTATCTCCACCCCATGCGCTTCCATCAGTGCTCGTGAGGATTCGCAGCCTTCCCAGCTTGCCCCGACAATAATCTTCGGAATTCCAAGCATTACAATCGGTCCCGCGCACATAATACATGGAAAGGCGCTGGCATACATAATAGTATTTGCGTAAGTGGTCTGCAAGCCTGCCGCCCGGATGACTTCAATCTCAGCGTGGCTAGTCGGATCATTATGCGTATTGATATGATTTCGTCCCACGCCGAGGATCTCACCACTGCGTACGAGTATAGAACCGAATGGATAATTCCCTTTCGCCTGAGCTGCTCTTGCTTCTTCGATGGAAAGTTGCATATATTTGTCCATGAAATGTCCCTTCGATATGAACAGATTTCATCCAGTAAGGAGTTAGAATATCCTTGGTCAGTATAGCACGCATGAGAAATCATCATCAAAAAAGGTAGTCATGAATAATGAAAATCGTTTCTAAATAGCCTATGAAAGAACATACTGTTTATCTCGCTCTTGGTTCAAATCTTGGCGATCGCCTGGCAAACTTAAAAGAGGCGATTGCCGCGTTGACCCCCCAAATGGAAGTGAAGGCAAAGTCATCCGTCTACGAGACGCCGCCCTGGGGATATGAAGATCAGCCGAAGTTTCTCAACCAGGTCATTAAAGCAAAAACGTATCTGCATCCCGAGCCATTGTTGAAACATCTCAAGCGTCTGGAAGTGGCATTGGGCAGGCAGGAATCCTTTCCGAACGGTCCGCGCTTGATCGATATGGATATCCTTTTCTATGATGACCTGGTGTTGAATAGTCCAGCCTTGGTTATCCCTCATCCACGTCTGCATGAGCGCGGATTTGTCCTTCTGCCATTAATGGAGATTGCTCCTGATCTGATCCACCCCGTCAATAAAAAAAGTGTCCGCGAAATGGCAGCAGGATGTGATGCCCGGGAAATTGCGAAGGTTGCTCCATAAAATCTCAATCGATTGCAGATATAATCTTATTGGAGGAACTGACATGAATGAAATCAAACCGCTCAACTGGACTCCGAAGCCGGGAGTTGGCTTTACCGTTGTTCGCCGTGAGGATGGGGGCATGACATTAACGTTTACCGATCTATCTGATGCAACGCTCAAGGAGTGGCGGAACTTTGCAATGGAGCACTTGCTGGGTGTCGATCGCCGCACTCGCAACCTGTATGACATTCGTGCCGTAAAAGAGATTCCCGAGAAGGCGATCCGCATGGCAGTCGAAGCGAATAGTGACCCCTCGGCGCGCAATATTCGTGTGGCCGTCGTCGTCGCGGATGACAAGGTTGCGAATGCAATTCGCAATGTTGCTGCGCTGGCCCTCCCTGCTTCTGCTTCGGCGATGAAGATCTTCACGAATATGGACGAAGCTGAAGCCTGGCTCGCGCGTCCGCTCGATCAGATACCATAATCTTCCTCGCGCTGAGCGGAGGGACGGTGTTCTTCCGTCCTGGAGACGAAGCGCGGCTGTGAAATAGTAAACAGGTACACCCGTAAACAAGTGATATTGAAGTCAGAATCGCTGCAAATCGGAAATCACATTTTTAACTGGGGTTCCCGCACGTTTGTGATGGGAATCCTCAACGTCACGCCTGATTCGTTTTCGGGGGATGGAATACTCGCGCTCCCGAAAGAACATCGGGACGATGAGAGCGGAGCCGCAGGCGAAGTCGAAGCGGCAATTCATCAAGCCAGGGATTTTCTCGCCAACGGCGCGGACATTCTCGATGTAGGTGGAGAGTCAACTCGACCTGGCTCACAGCCTGTCAACGCAGACGATGAAATGGAGCGTGTGCTCCCTGTCATCGAAGCGATTGCTAAAGAATTCCCGGATGCGCTCATTTCAATTGATACCTATAAAGCCAAAGTGGCGGAAGCAGCGTTCAAAGCGGGCGCACAAATTCTCAATGACGTGTGGGCGCTTAGAGCGGACCCTGAGCTTGCTCCCCTTGCCGCGGCGTTTCGCGTCCCTGTGATTTTGATGCACAATCGCAGTAACCCTGCTAGCGTGGAAGTCCGCGCCCAGTTGGGCAACGCCTACATTGGATCTACGTATGAGAATCTGATGGAAGATGTGAAGCGCGAGTTACTCGTCAGCGTGGAATTGGCGGTAAAAGCAGCGATTGAGGAAACGCGTATTGTCCTCGATCCAGGCATCGGCTTTGGGAAGACACGTGAGCATAATCTCGAGCTGATCAACCGACTCGATGAAATCCGGGCGTTGGGATACCCGGTACTGTTGGGTCCATCTCGAAAATCATTTATCGGCTTTACACTTGACCTGCCTGCCGATCAACGCGTGGAAGGCACCGCCGCGACAGTCGCCGTGGGAATCACCCGCGGCGCAGACATCATCCGCGTGCATGATGTAAAGGAAATGGCACGCGTAGCAAAGATGACGGATGCAATAGTTCGCTCGCGCTGAGCGGAGTGAGCGATAGCGAACGCAGTCGAAGTGCATTGTGCAGCGACACTGGAGAACCTATGTTCAGCGACTACGGCAAGGAACTACTACGAAGTGGAATCATTGATGCAAAAACTGGTAACCGCGAAAGCGCAAGCCGTTATCTGGACCGCGCCATATACATCAGCAACGATCACGATGTGCTGGCGGAAGCCTGGTTCTGGATGAGCGAAGTCGTCGATGATAAGCTGGAAAAACGTAGGGCGCTTGAAAATTGTCTGGCGAATGATCTGCGACATGCGCGGGCGCGCAGGTCACTAGCAATCCTGGACGGCAAACTCAAAGCCGGCGAAATCATCAACCCTGATAAGCTACCACTCGCGCCCGAAAGCTTGCACGCCGCGAATGCAAAACGATTTATGTGCCCCAAGTGCGGCGGGCGGATGGGTTTTGCGCCGGATGGTCAGTCACTCCTTTGTGAATATTGCTCACGCAATCAAAAATTTAG
>DASWEH010000363.1:0-10377 GCA_036394895.1 Anaerolineales bacterium | reverse complement strand
GCAGCCTGAGTCCCGTTCCCATGGTGGGCGTCGTAATCGATGATCGCAACGCGTTCCAGTCCCTGTGCCAGCCCATCACGAGCGGCAATTGCCACATTGTTAAAAATACAAAATCCCATCGCGCGGTCTGGTTCCGCGTGGTGCCCCGGCGGGCGGACGATGGCGAATGCGTTTTTTGCATCTCCGTTCAATACAGCGCGTACACAGGTCATCACGCCGCCGGCAGCCAGCAGTGAATCCTCAAATGAAGATGGAGTTACATAGGTCGGAGCATAGTCAATGATTCCGGGTGCGTCTTCTCTACAGACTCTTTCCAGCGCGGAAATTAATTTGGGATTGTGAACGTAAGCGATCTCTTCACGCGTCGCAGATACTGCTTCCACTAATTCTGCATCAAACGAGTTGAGTCGCGGCTGTAAAATATCCAACCGTCCGGGCCGCTCAGGATGATCTGGATAAACATGATTGGGTGAAGGGACAAATGTATAAACGGTCTTCATATTTACATTATATACCCCCTATTTCGCGCTGAGCGGAGTGTCGAGTGCATCCTGAGCCTGTCGAAGGACGAGCCACGCAGACGAAGCGAAAAGAAACCGCCGCCTCGCTAGCATGGGGGGGACATGCTAACCGTAGGCGGCGGATAGACACCTAATACCAATAAAGGGAGGGCAGGTGTCGATGCATCCAATATACCCCCGAATAAAAGTTGTGACATTAAAAATTTATTAGAAATATCATAATAACTGTCCATAATTATCCCCCATAGTTCTTAGTAATTTATTTCGGTTTCCTGCGCTCAAATATCTTCAACCATTCGTCAACTTCCTGTGGAGAGACTTTTCGGTCATTGTTTGGTTTAGGAGCGGAGTTGCGAGCTTGCTTCAGCATCCCTGCAAATGCGTCGGAGGAAGTCACTTCTGCGTGAGCAGCGCGAGCGTCTGCCTGGACTTGTCTGTCTGAGGAAACCACTGTCCAGTTTTTTGCGCTTTTTCCGAGTTTTTTCAATCGATTGCGGATAGCGTCATCGGCGGTGGTTCCCAGACGAACAAAATGCGCGGTAACAGCACCTAGTTTTCGGGTGCCGGCTTGAGAGGCTGGTGCTCCATCAAAAAAGACCTCCACTTGCCTACGTTCTAATCTGCAAAACTCCTGCAGGATGGCAACCAATTCCATCTCGTCATCAATGGCGTCCAGGTGTAGTCCTAATTTGGGAATCAAGTTATGTCCATCGATCAGATAGGGCATCTTCAAATTTTACCCCTCTCGCTTGCCACTTCTAAACATTAATTTCGTATATGATATAAGTGTAATGGTTGATATGTGTCTTATAATGTGTTGAGTATTACATGGCTCACTTTGTCGTTAAATCTATTAAGTTATATGGAGACAAGCATGCCTGATAAAAAAAACCGTAAAATCGTAGTGCCTGCTTCAAAAGGCATGACGCGTGACTTTGTGGACCGCTTGAAACTTATCTTCAAGCTCATGGGGGATTCACGAGTTAGCCCTTGGGTCAAACTCATTCCAATTGGCGCGATTGCTTATCTTATCTCTCCGATCGATATCATCATGGGGATTCCAGGTGTAGCTGCTTTGGATGACGCGGCTATTCTTTGGATTGGTTCAAATTTGTTTGTCGAACTTTGCCCTCCGGATGTCGTGCAAGAGCATATGCAGGATCTGAACAGTAATCTGGGAGATACTTCGGGGGATATTGTGGACGCGGATGCTACCGATGTAAACGATAAATAGTAAATCGTAAATGAGACGATTAATACTTTTCCTTGTATTGTTCGTCGCGGCTTGCAACGGAACAAGTACACCCATATCGCCTCCCTCTTCGATTACACCGACAGCTGCTTCCCTTACACAAACCTCGCTTCCACCGACAACGATTCCCGATACACCCATACCCAGTCCTATTCCTCCAACTGCAACGCCCGCAAGCACAACGACATTTCCTGATCCTAAGGCATATACCTGGCAAATGATTATCTCCGGGCTTCAACGTCCCGTTGACTTACAGCCGGATGGCTCCGGACGTTTGTTTGTGATCGAAAAACCTGGACGAATCCGGATTATTGAAAACGACCAATTAATCGAGACGCCGTTTCTCGATATTACTGACCGCGTGGGAAGTGGTGGAAATGAACAGGGTTTGCTGGGTTTGGCTTTTCATCCACAATACGCGCAGAATGGACGCTTCTTCGTTAACTACACCAATAAACTTGGTGATACAGTTTTGGCGCGCTTTCAGGTGTCAAGCGATCCCAATGTCGCGGATCCGAACAGCGAAGTGAAATTATTAGGTGTCGACCAGCCATTTCCCAACCACAATGGGGGAGTGCTCACGTTCGGGCCAGATGGATATTTGTATGCGGGTCTAGGCGATGGCGGCTCACAGGGCGACCCAAATGGGAATGGTCAGAACACAAACGTCCTGCTCGGCAAAATACTGCGACTCGATGTCGACTCTGCTGATCCCTACGCAGTTCCAGCGGATAATCCATTTGGAAATGAGATCTGGGCATATGGTTTACGCAATCCCTGGCGCATCTCATTTGACCGCGCTACAGGCGATCTCTATATTGCAGATGTTGGTCAGAACGCTTGGGAGGAGATCGATTTTCTCCCTGCAGGCTCCCCCGGTGGCACAAACTTTGGCTGGAACTTTCGCGAAGGGGCCCATGATTATAAGGGTGGTGGGCCCGATGGGATGGTTGACCCTATTGCCGAATATGGTCATCCGGGTGGTAATTGCTCTGTCACCGGTGGATATGTCTATCGCGGCTCCATGCCGGAGTGGAATGGCATCTATCTCTACGCGGACTATTGCTCAGGCGTGATTTGGGGTTTGATCCAGCTAGATGGGGACTGGCAATCTCAGTCCTTGTTTGACTTGGATGTTACGATCACATCGTATGGGCAGGATGGATCGGGCGAGCTATATCTTCTTAGTGATAGTGGCGGGGTGTTTCGCCTTGTTCGGCAATAGTGTATGTAACCAATTAGGCTCGCTTTTCTATCGCTTGTTTCATAAATTACTAAACTTTTTGGTAAAAATCACGAGTGAATATCACAAGTTCGGTTTAGTAAATTATGCGATACTCTGTAATCTAAATCGGGTAACTCCTATCCGTAATAGGCAGATTGTCATGTCAAGTCGGGACGCCTGTCACTGGCAGGCGTCTTTTGTTTGTCATACAATGACAACGTAATCAGGAGGTGCCATATGGCTCAGAAGCAGTGGTATGTAAGCAAGGTCTGTTATTGTGAACATGTAGGTCACGAGATCGCGCTGGAAACCGAAGTTGTTCTTCCTTCCGAGTATTTGCCTGAGCAGCCCCCACGTATCCTCGCCCGCCGCTGCTCGAATGCAATTGAGTGTAACGGCATCAACAAGCCGACATGCGCATGGTGTGGCACAAATCCCGATTACCGTCCTATGTAAACTAAGAAGGTGTCATTGAACCGCCTCCTTTGTTAAAACTCTCTCCTCCCTCTGAGTTGGTCTTTGGCTGCCCCGCCCGTGATGGCGGGGTACGCCGTTAATGGTATAACGAGGGGGAATCCTGTGCAAACTGTCCGTCTTTTTGCGTCAATTTTTCTCACGTTTCTGCTCGGCGCCTGTGAACCTCAGGCGACACGAACGCCTATCCCATCATCTCTTTCTACAGCACCCATCACCACAAGTCAACCGGAAATTATTCGAACTGTTACAGAAGTGCCTGTGACTCCGCAAGGAATATCTTGTGGTGAATGGCAATCCTTGCCCGTTATTCCTACGGTGAGCGAAACTGCACGTGAGCTGTATCAACGTGGTCAGGTAGATGGCAATCATCCAAATTCATTTTCAAAGGTTGGGGATGGAGAAATATCCACTCAATGGTTTTTTACAGCGTTCGAGCTTGGGGCTCGTTATTATGATCTCGGTCCGTATCAAAACCTGTATTCCGTTATTGAATATTTTGCTGGTTCATTTGGGCGAATTGGAGTGGCTGCGAAGCGCGGCTTCAAGACCGACCGGATTCTTGATCCAACGCTGAGTGATTCCACTGTTTGCGAATCGGGCGAATCGCCTCTAACTTGTGAATTACGTCTGCAACGACCTGCGTTTGCCGTCCTCTCGCTGGGAACGAATCAGGTCTGGCAGCCTGAGGAATTTGAAACGGGAATGAGGCAGATTTTGGATATTCTTATTACGAAAAGCATTGTGCCCATCCTTTCAACAAAGGGAGACAATTTGGAAGGAGATCATCGTATCAATCGAACGATCGCTTGTCTTGCCCAGGAATATGATGTTCCGCTCTGGAATTTTTGGTCAGCGATCCAACCGCTTCCTAATCACGGGCTTCAACCTGACCTGGAACATCTCACGTATGGGATCACTGATTTTGATGATACTCATGCCATGCAATCCGCCTGGACCATTCGCAACCTTACCGCGCTTCAAGCACTTGATGCGGTTTGGAGAGGCGTAACAACCCAGCCATGATTTGGTCTTGACATGCCAATCATTTCAGAGATAATTACAGCAATCGAATAAAGGCTGTGACAGAGGAAAGTAGGCTGACAGAAGCCGCCAGAGATGTACAGCCGCCGTAGGCGTGCTGAAAGCTGTACTCGACCGAAATCAGTTGAAGTTCCCTCTTGAGCCGTTTGAGTGAAATGCAGGGCAAAAGTAGTTCAAACCGTAATCTCGACGTTACACGAGAGGCTGATGTTGGTCAGCGCAAGGAGAGTCACGAGCCTTAAACGGCGAAGGTGACTAATTTGGGTGGTACCGCGGAATGCTTAAGCGCCTTCCGTCCCATAGTGGACGGAAGGTTTTTGTTTGTCTGCGGAGTCCAAAGTCTTCCCTGGCACCGTGCGGCTTAAGCCGTACCAGGGCAGGTGTGCGAAGCATCCCCGTGGGACCAGACTTTGGTAGTTTCAATGTCAGGAGACATTGACTCCAGTTATCATTTTGGAGGTACGAATGCTCGACAAATTAAATGAGATCGAAAAGAGCGCTCTGGAAAGTTTGAACGCGATCAAAGATCAAGCCGCGCTCGAAGCCTGGCGCGTAGCAAACGTGGGACGTAGTTCACCATTGATGCAGGTCTTTTCTGAGTTGGGAAAACTCTCCAAGGAGGAGCGACCCACTGTCGGGGCGGCGGCGAACCGTGTCAAGGTGGCGTTGGAAGCTGCTTTGACGGAGCGCGCCGAAGCGATCAAAGCCGCGGCGTTGGCGAAATCCCTCGAAGAGGAGCAGCTCGACGTGACCCTGCCTGGACGCAGTGTCCATTTGGGACGTTTGCACCCATCCACGCAGCAATTGCGGCGCGTGTTGGATATTCTTGCGGATATGGGTTTCCAGGTGTACACCTCGCGCGAAGTGGAAACGGACGAGATCAACTTCCAGTTGCTCAACTTCCCGCCGAATCATCCCGCGCGCGATATGCAGGATACGTTCTTCGTCGAAGCGGGTGAGCGCGGCGATAATCCAATTGTCCTGCGCACCCATACCTCGCCCGGACAGATCCACGCGATGCGAGAGTTCGCGGCGATGGATCCTGATAACCCGCCATCGATTCGCATTGCTCTGCCTGGCATGTGTTTCCGTTATGAACAAATCACGGCGCGCTCTGAGATTCAATTCAATCAAGTGGAAGGGCTTGTGGTGGGGGAGAACATTACATTTGCTGACCTGAAAGGGACGCTGATTGACTTCGCGCGACGAATGTTCGGTCAAAATGTACGCACGCGTTTTCGCGCCTCGTACTTCCCATTCACAGAACCCTCTGCGGAAATGGATGTAGAGTGTTTTGTTTGTGGTGGAAAGGGCTGCGCGGTTTGCAAGAACTCAGGCTGGCTGGAGATTCTTGGATGCGGCATGGTGCATCCGATTGTGCTGCAAAACGGCGGATATGATCCCGCACGTTATTCAGGCTTTGCCTGGGGCATGGGTCCTGAGCGCCAGTTGATGTTGCGCTACCGGATTGATGATATTCGATATTTCTGGGGCAATGACCTCAGATTCCTGGAACAATTCTAAGACCGATTTACCACAAAGGGTCACTAAGGTGCACGAAGGAAAATTTAGACCTTTGTGGTGAAAGGATTGAAATCACTATGAAGTTACCTATTTCCTGGCTAAAAGATTACATTGACCTTGATGGTCTGTCCATCGAAGAGATTGCTCGGAAGTTGACTCTGGCTGGATTAGAAGTAGACGAGATTAAATATGTTGGTCTACCGATGTCTAATGGCACAGCCTCCGGTATGCATTCCAGTGAACGTCATGAATTCAAGACAAGTGGCATCTCATGGGATCGTGACAAGATCGTTGTTGCTGAAATCCGTGAGGTGATGCCGCATCCCAACGCGGACAGATTAACTCTGCTCGATCTTTATGATGGGCAGCAGAACCAAACGGTATTAACAGGCGCGCCGAATATCTTCCACTTGAAAGGCACAGGCAAATTGCCCAAGCCGATCAAGGTCGCGTATGCCAAAGAAGGCTCGACCATTTACGATGGTCACGCGGGTGGATTGGTACTCACAACCCTCAAGCGCGCCAAAATCCGCGGCGTCGAGTCATATTCAATGGTCGCGTCGGAAAAAGAACTAGGCATTTCTGAAGAACACGAAGGCATTATCGTCCTGGATGAAGATGCGCCTGTGGGCATGCCTCTTGTCGATTACATGGGCGATGCTGTTTTCGATATCAGTATCTTGCCCAATATGGCGCGTAATGCCAACGTACTTGGCGTGGCGCGCGAACTCGCCGCGCTGACCGGACGCGCACTCAGGAAGCCAGATATCCAATATGAAACAGAAGGACAATCGGTTGAAGAACTGGTTTCTATCGAAATCACAAATCCGGAGCTTAACCCGCGCTTCGTTCTGGGCTTAATCCGGGATGTGGAGATCAAACCCAGTCCCTATCAAATCCAGCGCAGGTTGAGGCTGGCAGGGATTCGTCCCATCAACAACATTGTGGACGCGACCAATTACGCCATGCTGGATATCGGCGAGCCACTCCATGCGTTCGATTATGATGTGCTTGTAAGGCGGACACTTGCACCGCACGCACACCTGTCCTGGCGTACGGTGCCAGGGAGTGCAGGTGTTGGCAATCCGCCCCACGACAAGAAAGTCAAGATCATCACGCGCGCTGCCAAAGACGGTGAGAGACTCACCACGTTGGACGGTGTAGATCGAAAGCTTACCTCTACAAATGTGCTTGTATGTGACGAGAAAGGCCCTGTTTCTCTTGCAGGAGTAATGGGTGGTTCGGAAACAGAGGTTTACGATGCATCCAAAGAGGTGCTGGATGCCACCAGCCCTAAGGCGGAAGCTGATGAAAAGCAACGCGGAAAAGCTAGTGTAAGAGGTGTGAGCACTGCTAACATCCTGCTTGAAGGCGCGGCGTGGAATTTCATTAATATCCGAAAGACAGCGAAGCAACACAATCTACCGTCTGAGGCGTCGTTCCGATTCTCACGCGGGGTACATCCTGCTTTGGCGGAACAAGGCGTAAAGCGTGGATTACAGCTTATGGCGGAGTGGTCCGGCGGAAAAATTGCGCCAGGTCTCGTGGATGAGTATCCGCTCAAACCGAACGAAGCAGTTGTGACTGTTACGCCAAAAGACGTCAAACGCCTGCTTGGTATTGATCTCAATGCGGAACAGATTGCCGAGCTACTTACGCGGCTTGAATTCACATGTACTGTTGGGAATGACGCGGTTGAAGTGAAGGCGCCTCCTCATCGGCTGGACATCGGCGAAGGGATCGTTGGAGTCGCAGACGTGCTTGAGGAGGTCGCGCGCAGTTATGGCTACGATCATATTCCTGAAACACGGATGGCGGATGCGCTCCCGCCACAGATCGGCAATCCTGTTTACGAATGGGAAGAACGTGTTCGAGATATTCTTGTCAACCTAGGCTTGCAGGAAATTGTCAACTATCGTCTCACTTCACCTGAGCGTGAGAGTCGACTTGTTCCTTACAACGAATACGTAACGCTTGCAAATCCGATCACACCCGAGCGCCGCGTTTTGCGGAGGAGTCTACTTGCATCACTGCTTGAGTCGGTTGAGAAAAATAAGCGCGCTGAATCGGTTGCGATGTTCGAGCTGGGACCAATCTTCGAACCTAACAAAACAGATTTGCCCAACGAACACAGCAAACTTGCTTTGGCAATGAGCGGATCACGCATCGCAACGGCATGGGATGTGAAGGATTCCCCTATGTTAGATTTCTATGACATGAAGGGACGAATCGAACTCCTTTTGAGCGGACTCCACCATACAGACATTTCCTACACTCCGATCGATTCCGCTAACTATCTGCATCCGGGCAAAGCTGCGGAAGTAAAAGTGAGTGGACAAGTGGTGGGCGTGTTTGGTGAACTACATCCCTTGATCAAAGAAAAATATGAAGTTGGCGAGGCACCGGTCATTGTGGCAGAGTTTGATCTTGAGAAGCTGCGTTCTGTGAATCCAACGTATGGCGTGGTGCCTGTGTCAGATTTCCCGCCAGTCTACGAGGATATCGCCGTTATCGTTGACGAATCGGTACCAGCAGCGCGCGTCGAAGCATTGATCCGGCAAACGGGTGGAAACACTGTGACGGCTGTCCGCTTGTTCGATGTTTACCGCGATGAAAAGATTGGCGCAGGAAAAAAGTCACTGGCATATAGCCTCACGTATCAATCCGATAAGACTATGACTGATGCCGAAGCTGCCGCGATCCGTAATAAGATCGTAAAGCGTTTGGAATACGAAGTCGGCGCGAAGTTGAGAAGTTAGCGGTATGATTGAATGTGCCAGCAAATCAATTGCAGGCACAACATTCTTATCCTAGGAGCATATAAATGCAAAATAGAACCATCGGTGTTGTTGCCACTGTAGTGACCGCGCTTCTTTGCGGATGTGCCAGTCTGTTCAGTTGTATCTGGGGATTCCTTATTTCGAGTGGCACTCCAATCAATGTAACCAGCAATGGGACCACAACGCCGCAAACATTTCCGCCCACCATCGGTTACGCACTGCTATGCCTGTCAGTTGTCATGATTCTGATCCCTGTCGCGGTTGGGTTCTTCACGTTGCGAAAGAAGCCTGAAACAGCAGGCTCATTATCTGACAATGAACCTATTCCACCTGCGAGTTAGTCCCTTGATTGAAACGAAGGTTATGTAGCTCACACACGAACCAATAAAAAACAGCGGTGGCGCTTAACGCCACCGCTGTTTTAGTAATGCGTTTGTTATTTCACCACAATAGTGAGAGTCATTGTGCAGAAGGTCTTACTGCCAGACCGCATTGTCCAGGTCGTTGTATACGTACCTGAGTTTTTCGGTGCCTGCATATCTACACCCAAATCGATCGATTCGCCAACGCTTACATTTGAACTCAAATCGTAACCTGAAATCTTGTGGAGCTTGTCTCCGCTGGAATAAATGTAATCAACACCAGTGCGATCCCATTTTTTCTGGCCGATATTTCTAACGGTCCAAACGGCATCAAAATCATCGCGTGGGTTGAAAGAGCTTCCATTGGCGGGTGAAACTTTCGTGATCCGACAGGCAAAATTATCTGAACTGCTTCCACCTCCACTGCTACTTAACGTAAACGTAGGAATGACCAGTGGAGTTGGAGAAGAAAGAATAAAGATCACTGTGTTCGTGGCTGTTGGTTCAGGAGTATCTGTATTCTGAATTGGTGTGAGCGTGGCAGTGGGTGTTAATGAAGGCATGGCTGCGGCCGTTCGTGTCGATGCGGCAATGACAGTCTGAGCAATAAAGGTATTGACCGCGCCCGGGTCAAGCGTAGGAACCGAGGGTGCGGCGAGTGTGGGAACGCATGCCATGATCAGCGCAAGAGCTGCAGCCCAGATCAACAACTTTGTTTTACGTGGTGCTGTCATATTTTCCTCTTCCACATCCGAACTTAATCAGGATACAGTTTCTTTGTTATTTTTCGACGACGATCGCCGTATATGGGAAGCACAAACTGCCTTCTACACTAAACGTCATAATATAGGTGCCTTCTTCGCTGGGAGCCACGGCGTCCATGGTCACTTGGTATGAGTCGCCAGGTTCCAATTCGGGAAGTTCAATCAACGTCGTTTTGGTCAGTTGAGGTCCGTCGTCATATTTGAGATCCAGTCCGGCTTGCATGGTCTTGGTGCCGGTGTTGACAATCGTCCATTTGATATCAAAGCTATCATTTGGGCGGAAGATTGTATTATCGCGGGGTGTGCGAGGAAATGGGTTGCACGCATACTGAGGCTTTGTCGTGGTTCCACCGCCTCCACCTCCACCAGAAACCAGAGTGGGGGAAGCGACTACAACCGCGGTGGCTGTTGGGAGGACAGGGGTTGGGGAG
>DASWEH010000362.1:0-6770 GCA_036394895.1 Anaerolineales bacterium | reverse complement strand
TATTATCAAGAACGTCGCCCGCCAGAACGGCAAGACCGTCACATTCATGCCCAAGCCCCTGTTTGGGGACAACGGGTCAGGCATGCATGTCCATTCTTCCTTATGGAAAGGGGACAGCAATGTGTTCTTCGAGGAAGGCGGTTATGCCGGCCTTTCACAGACTGCCAAATATTACATAGGTGGCATCCTCAAGCACGCTCCTGCCCTGCTGGCCCTGACATCCCCGACCACCAACTCGTATCGCCGTCTCGTGCCTGGTTTTGAAGCACCGGTCAACATTGCCTATTCGCAGCGCAATCGTTCTGCGATCTGCCGCATTCCAGCGACATTGAATTCCAAAGCTAAGCGCGTGGAATTTCGTGCACCAGACCCGACCTGCAATCCCTATCTCGCATTTTCAGCCATTCTCATGGCAGGCTTGGACGGCGTCTGCAACGAGATTGATCCCGGCGAGCCACACGACCGCGATCTCTACGAATTACCGGCCGAGGAGAAGAAGAAAATCAAGCAAGTCCCCAGTTCCCTCACGGATGTACTGGATGCACTCGAAGCAGATCACGAATTCCTGCTCGAAGGTGGCGTATTCACGTCAGACCTGCTTGAAGAATACATCAAATACAAGCGAGTTTACGAGGTGGATGCTATTCGTCTGCGCCCAACTCCACATGAATATGTGTTGTATTTTGACTGCTAGCAGCTTGTCGGAGAACTGCAGCGGCGGGCATTTTTTACCGCGAAGTATGAGATTGCTTCGTCGTGGCGCCCCGGCGCCACTCCTCGCAATGACGAAAATAAATATATGACGGAGAAAGGACAGACCGAGTAGTACCTCGGTCTGTCTGCTACATAGTTATGTCGCTCTTCTTATCCTCTTTTATCCTCGCCATCGCTTTTTGTGCGCCTCCCGGCGTGATTGCCGCCGAAACGGTACGACGCGGCGCGGCACGCGGATTTATCCCAGCACTGTTCGTCCAGTTGGGATCTCTGGTGGGTGACACAACCTGGTCCATCATTGCGCTGACTGGTCTCGCATTCATCGTTCAAAACAATATTGCGAAAATTATCCTCAGCTTAATTGGCATTCTGCTCATGCTTAAACTCGCCTGGGATGCCATCAAGGACGCGCGTCACGGAAAAGAACTCGATACAACGGTGTCCCATCCACACCATGGCGATTTTACGAATGGCGCGTTCCTTTCCTTAGGCAATCCCATGAATATTGTCTTCTGGACTGGACTCGGCACAACGGTATTCGCATCCATATCTGGAAGACCTCAGCCTGTTGACTTTGCCATTTTTTTTGCTGGATTTCTGGGCGGAGCCATTCTGTGGTGCTTCATCATGGCAGCACTGGTCGGATGGGGACGCAAGTTTGTCACACCCACTTTCTTCCGCTGGGTAAATTTTGCCTGCGGAATCGCCCTTGGATTTTTTGCCTTGCAGCTGGGCTTGAATCTGCTTCACAATTTGCAGTGACCCATACTTGCGTGGATGACCAACCAATGGGAAAATCGATGTCAGTTCGTGAACGAGTGCTGCTCGAGATGAAGACACAGCTATTCCCATCCTCTCCAGAAGAAACCGATCCACGTCTGCTTGAAGCGCTGGCAAGCCTCAACCAGATCAGTAATGCCATTAATCGCATCGGCTCCGAGGATGCAGACCAGAATGATTTGAGCCTGCAACTCATCGTAGACAGCGCGATCCGCGTGGTGCCGGGCTCCTCTGCGGTGATTTACACCTACGATCAAAAGACGGGCATGTTCGAGGATGAATCACGGGTCTCTGCGGAACCGGAGGGAAGAAAACCTTTATCGACCAAGGCTGCACCTGATGATGCGCCGCGTCCCAGCGGAATAGGAATGCGGACGATTCAACGTCGCCATCGCTGTCTGTCTTACGAAGAACCCGATCTGGATGTTCATCCCTATCATGCTGCGCTGGGAGTCAAGGCGGTCGCCTGTTTTCCGCTGATCGTTGCAGAACAGGTAGTGGGACTCTTATACATTTATTTGCATGAAGAACGACAGTTCACCCATCTCGAACAACTCATGCTCGACAATTTTGTCAACCAGGCTGCCATGGCAATCTACCATGCGCGGCGCCTCGCCGGGATCCGGCGGGATCTGATCCGCAAGAATGAGGAATTGAACCAACTTCGCCAGGCAGGGCTATTGATCTCCTCCCGCCTGCGACTTGAGGAGACGCTCGATTCGATCTTGCAATTGGCGCTTGAAATCACGAATGCGCAATATGGTATCTTTCGTCTGCTCGATAAGAATGGTGAATATCTTGTCACGCGGGCGGTAACAGGGATGAGACTGGAGCGCCCATTGGTTGAAAAACTTCCCTTGGACGGAAACAGTGTCATGGCGCACGTGGCGCGCACTCGTGAGCCGTTGCTCATTTCAGACCTGCATCAGGAACCGTGGTCAAAGATCTATTATCCGCTCGATTCGAAATTGGAAATGCGCTCCGAATTGGCTGTCCCTCTGATCAACGCCAGCGGGCGACTGGAAGGTGTCCTCAATCTCGAGAGTCCCCAATTGGGTGCGTTCTCTGAGGACGACAACCATATCCTGCAATCGCTGGCAACCTATGCGATCACCGCGATCCAGGAAGTTCGTTTGTTGGATGCTCTGCAGGAAGCCGCGCAACTCTTGATCTCTCAACCCACGCAAAAGGTGTTGGATCGTCTCTGTGGGATGGCAAATGATCTGCTCAACACCTCCTCCAGTGCCATCTGGCTCTCGAATGAGTCTGGCGAATTACAGCTTACTTCCTCAAACGGTCCAATGCAGTATGTTGAAAAAATCTCAGATGTGGAGAACCAGCCGAATGCTTTGTTGATCCCACTCCCAAGGGGAGATCAGGCAAAGGCGTTGGGAATGTTCGGGGTCTTCAACTCAGATGCAGGTGCGGGCGCAGGTCGAGGCGCCAAATCTGAATGGGATAAGAAAGTACTCGCCTGCCTTGCCAATTACGCGGTATTGGCACTGCAGAATGAGTCGCACCAGCAGGCACTGCACATCTCACAGGAACAACACTGGACGGCGGAAACCTTTGCAGCCGTGGGTGATATTTCTGCCAATCTATTGCACAACATGAACAACAAGGTTGGCACGATCCCGGTGAGAGTCCAGGCCATTCAAGACAAGTATCATCAGATATTGGAAAACGATTCGTACCTGGCGAATAATCTTGCCGAAATCGAACGGAGCGCCGCAGATGCCATGCTGATCGTACAGGAAAATCTTTCCCACTTGCGCCCGATCCGCATGGAAAGAGTCAATATTGCTGCGCGGATCCAGGAAGCGATACGTGCCGTGCAAATCCCGGCGATGGTTCAGATTGAAACGAATGGGCTGGAGAATTTACCCACAGTGAATGCAGGAGGGCAAAGCCTCACCTTCGTGTTTCGAAACCTGATCGAGAACGCGCTTGCCGCAATGAATGGAAGTGGCTCGATCCTGATCCAGGGAATTCACTTGCCAGAATCTGTTGAAATCTCCATCACGGATAGCGGTCCTGGCATCCCTGCAGAACTGCACAACCAAATTTTCGAGTTGAACTTTTCGCGTACCGGCGCACAACCCGGAAAGTTAGGATTTGGCTTATGGTGGGTAAAAACGCTAATGACGCGCCTGGGTGGTTCGGTCACCGTGGAAAGTGACGGGGCTCACGGCACAACCTTTCGGTTGCGCCTGCCGTCTGTCGATGCGGAGGCGCGATGACAACGCAGGCTCTGCGCGCCCTGGTCGTCGAAGACGATCATTCATGGCAACAGATCATCAGCGAGATCCTATCAGACTGCGGATTGGAAGTGGATATCGCCACGAATTTGAATGATGCCACGCTCAATCTCAAATCTCAGCCTCATCGCGTTGCGGTGGTGGATCTTTCTCTCTCGCCAAACGATCACAATAATTACGATGGCTTGCGCGTGCTGGATGCGGTCCGCCGCCTTGACCCGAACTGCCGCGCGATTCTTTTGACCGGCTTTGCAACGGTCGAACTGGCTGTGACCGCACTCACAGACTATGGAGCTTTCACGTTCTTAAGAAAGGAAAGTTTCCATCGCAGCCAGTTCCGTGACATCGTGTATCGGATCCTGGTCAGTCCTCCGATCCCCACGACGCCGGTTCCTGCTTCTGTGCCAACAGCGTTTGCCTCCTCTGCAAGGGGGCAGACGGGTCCGCTCAGGAATTCCAATGAAAAAGCGCTGGTCGTGGAAGACGACGCCGGATGGAGAAGCATTCTTGAGGAACTCTTAAGCGATACCGGGTTTCTGGTGCGCACCTGCGCCAGTTTTGGCGATGCACTCGGCTATTTGCGGAAAGAGAAATTTTCATTGGCGATCATCGACCTATCCCTCCAGGGAGTCATCACCCGTCAGCCAGACAGTGAACCAAATCGCTCAAATTTGGAAGGCTATCAATTGCTTGCCACTTCACAGTTAAACAATATCCCTACTATTGTTGTCAGTGGCATCACGGAGCCAGAAGAAATCCAGCGGGTTTATTCCGAGTACTCGATCTCGGCCTATATCGAGAAACAAGCTTTCGACCGGGCTGCCTTTCGCCGCCTGATCGCAGAGACGAAACAGACCTACCAATCCCAAAGTGAGTTGAGCGCCTTGACCGAACGCGAACGCGAGGTGCTGGATCTACTAGCCCAAGGCTTAACGAACAAGGAAATTGCAGAGAAATTGGTCATCACCACCAACACCGTCAAGAGACATTTGAAGGCGATCTTCGAAAAATTGAACGTACACACGCGTTCCGCGGCAACAGCCAAGGCCACAGGAGGTTGACAAAGCGATTGGTTGCCCGCAAAATGTAGGCAACGTTGCAAAAGTGCATCAGAGAAAACGTACCTCTTTTGTACGTTTAGGGTTAAACTCTCATACAAATTGGACGGGGTGATCCCGCCAAAAGCTCGATGGCGAGGGGCCTGTATGTCTCATGAAATCAAGTTACAGCATATGGCAGTGGCGGATCTTGCCGATAAATGTGCGCAAGAGACAGAAAACTATTTTCATCAGCAAAGCCACGATTCCACTTATTGTTTTGAGTTGTTCCGACGGGCAATCCAGGAACACAATCAGGGTGCCTGGGAAATCATTTGTGTCCAATATCAACCCCTGGTGTCCGGGTGGGTGAAGCAACATCGCGGGTTCGAAACGACTGGGGAAGAGATCGAGTACTTTGTCAATGGGGCCTTCGGGAAGATCGCTGCCACGCTTTCGCCCGTCAAGTTTGAGGGGTTTCCGAACATCGGATCCTTACTGAGCTACCTAAAGATGTGCGTTCACAGCGTGATCGTCGATTACAACCGGTCGGTTGAACAGGCTAACTTGTATCCGTTAGAGGAGGCGTTGGAGGAGCCTTCCGCTGAGCCAGCGACCGAGGACCAGGCGCTCGACCGATCTCACGACCAGGCCCTCTGGGAATGGATGAATGCCTGGCTGGACGATGAGAAGGAACGCCGGGTCATCTACGGGTTGTTTGTGCTTGCCCTGAAACCCCAGGAACTCTATGAACATTTTCGAAACCTGTTTGGCGAGGTGGATGAAATCTATCGTGTGAAGCAGAACGTGATCGCCCGCCTTCGCAGGGATCCTGAGTTTCGAAAATTCCTCGGCGAAGATGATTGAAAACGAAATATTTTTACGTTCATATTGATTAGGAAACCAGATGCATTTCATTAATTTCCCTCCCATCCTGGTTGCTCTGTACGAGCGTGGCTTGACTCTTCCGTATCAAATAGGGAAAAGCCACAATCTTAGGAGATCATAATTTGACTACGAGCTGCGTATCTCCGCCGGAATTGAGTGATGGACAACTATTGGCTTATCTGGATCATCCAGAGGCTAACCAGGAAATTGGGCTGCACCTGACACAATGCTCGCATTGTCGTCAAAAAGCAGAAACCCTGGAACGCTTTCAGAAAACCTTAACAGCACAACTATATCGGATCAACTGTCCCTCTTCGCTGGAACTGGGAGAGTATCATCTTCGCATGTTGCCAGCTTCTCAAATGCTGGTGATAAGCCAGCATGTGCGTGAGTGTCTTCATTGCGCAAGCGAGGTAGCTGAGTTGGAGAGCTTCCTCGACGACCAAGTGCCAAATCCGGAAGATAGTTTGCTCGGACGCGCGAAGGTGCTTGTTGCACGGTTAGTCGGTGGTGGCGAACTGACCTTCACACCGAGTCCGGCGGCGCTCCGTGGTGAAGGAAAAGGACCGATCACTTTTGCAGCCGAAGGTATTATTATTATTTTGGACATTCAACCCACCACGGAAGGAAGAGCGAACATTCTCGGTCAGGTCGCTGCCGATCATCAGGACGATTGGACAGGAGCGCTGGTCGAGCTGCGGAGGGACAGCTTGCTACAAATTTCAACTACAGTAGACGATTTAGGGGCTTTTCAATGCGAGAGGGTTACGCCTGGTCAACAGGAATTACGGATTTTTCCCAAAAATGGTTCCGTTGTTGTGATGTCAAATTTCGAGGTTCGAACTTAACCGAGTAGGAAGTTTTATGCAATGAAAATCGAGGCCTCAATTGAGCAATTTATCGGTGATATTCTTCCACCACAGATTCTGGTAAAGCCTTTGCCTGATGAAGTGGCAGAGGTAGTGATCAATCGTCTCAAGCATGAGGCAGATCGATATTGGTACATTGACCCTCATCGTTCGCTCGAGCTCGCTGAACGAATTGTGATCATCGGTCAACGAAGGGGCGATACCCGACAAACTGCGCTGGGATT
>DASWEH010000361.1:0-8492 GCA_036394895.1 Anaerolineales bacterium | reverse complement strand
ACAAGTACACAGGTATTCCTAGTTTCTTATCGACGTGTTTACTTATGTACCTGTCTACTAATCCTTTGGATCCTTCATCTCAGGTACAGAGCGCCGGTTGTATTTGCCAGGTTCCGTCTTTTGTGGTGTGAGCATCTCGGGGGATGGGACAGGTTCCAGCAGCATCTCCTTGTTATAAATGGCCGAACGCCGGTCAAAGAACGAAAGCTCATAGTTATCGCCCAGCACGATCGCTTCGGTGGGACAGGCATCTTCGCAATAGCCGCAGTAGATACAGCGGATCATGTTAATTTCGTAGGTAGAGGCATAGCGCTCGCCTGGAGAGAAGCGTCTTTCATCCGTATTCTCAGCAGATTCCACAAAGATCGCGTCTGCCGGGCAGGCTGCCGCGCACAGTGAACATCCGATACATCGTTCCAGTCCATTTTCATAGCGTCTCAGAATGTGGCGTCCACGAAAACGCGGTCGCACCTCCCGCTTTTGTTCGGGATATTGATACGTCACGGGCTTTTCGACCATGATCTTAAGCGTGGTCCAAAGACCACGAACCAATTCAACAACTGGATCAAGCACGCTCATACGCTTTTCTCCTCAATTCACGATAAATCATCACAACAGTAAACAGGCCTATCAGTATGGAAACAACTGGGATGGCCCAGAAATACGCTTGACTATGGAACTGGTCAGCGAGCACGATCCCAGTGGCGGTGATAAATGTGATCGCCAGCGATAACGGAAGCATCACCTTCCAGCCGAATGACATCAGGCGGTCATAGCGGATGCGAGGCCAGGTGGCACGTACCCAGATCATCCCAAACAGCAGAACGACAACTTTAATAAGCAGATACAAGGGCCCCAAAAGTGGATACCTATCTACAAATGGACCTAGAAAACCACCAAAATATAACGTTGCTGCGATGGCGCAAATCACGATCATCTTCTGATATTCCGCCATGAAGAACAGCGCGAACTTCATCCCTGAATATTCACTGTGATAACCAGCGGTCAGTTCCTGTTCCGCTTCAGGCATGTCAAATGGTGCACGATTGACCTCGGCGAGCGTGGCAATCCAAAAAATCAGCGCGCCCACCGGCTGGACCAGCACGAACCAGACCTTCTCCTGCTCCTTCACAATCTCAAGCAGGCTCATCGAGTTTGCCAGTATGATCGCAGTGACAAAAGAAAGACCCAGTGCAAGTTCATAGGAGATCATCTGTGCAGAGGAGCGTAATCCACCGAGCATCGCGTATTTATTATTGGATGACCAGCCTGCCAGCACAATTCCATAGACCGCAATGGAAGCGATCGACATCAGGTACAACACACCGACATTAATATCAGCCAGATAAAGTGTGATCTCGCGGCCAAACGCAGTGAACTTTGTGCCCCAGGGAATCACGGCAGCGATGATGATCGAAGGCACCAGCGTTATCACAGGCGCCCAAAAGAAGATGATCCTGTCTGCCTTGCTAGGGGTCAGTTCTTCCTTAAAGATCAGCTTCACCGCGTCGGCAATGGGTTGAAGCAAACCAAAAGGTCCGGCGCGGTTCGGGCCGATGCGCGATTGAATACGCGCCAGCGCGCGGCGCTCATACCATGTCAGATAGGCAAATCCGGTTAGCAACGCAAAAATTACCACCAGCGCTTTGATAAACCACTCGAGCCAGAGAGTCCAATCCGATAGCATCATTGCACCTTTTCGAGGGCGCGTACTTCTGCGAGGACGGGTTCACGAATGGCCAATCCCATCTCGCGAGGCACCAGCGCCACACCGACTGAGATCGTATCGTCCAGTTTCACAGTCACATCACCGCTCATGCCGTCGAAGCTGATATTCACCAACTGCCCGGCTTCCACCCCTAAGTTTTTCGCGGCATCCGGGTGCAAGGAAATAACCAGTCCGCCGATACGGTCTCGCAACAAATTGGCAGACATCATCACGGTCGTACCACGGTCATAAAGTTTCGTGACCGGTACCGCTAGCAATTCTTTTTCCTTGGGACGGGGAGACGATTCTCGCAAAGCGTGGACCCGCGGGATGTTTACCGTTTCCCCGCGTTCCGCGGCCCCTGTGAGATGCGCGCCTATCCCCATTGTGTTCTCATAGGTTGTGCCACCGTAATACATATCCCCGCGCCCCACGATGGGCCACTGCGGCTTGACTTCTGAAATCTTTGCGTAATTCAAACCTTCAAATGACTTAACGGCCGCAGCCAAATGATCAAAAACAGTAGAAACGGAAGCGCCTTCCAGAGCGATTCCCATATGGCGAGCTATCTGCGAAGTGATCGCAAAATCAGGCCTGGATTCGCCTGTGGGAGGCACCGCTGCATAGAAACGTTGCACACGTCGCTCGCCCGAGGTTAATGTACCTTGGCGTTCCGTGAACGACTGCGCGGGAAGAACGATATCTGCAATGTCGGTGGTGCTAGTTTCCATCACATCTTGCACTGCCACAAACGCGGCGCCTTCAAGAGCCTTTGCCAAATTTGGGTCATCGCCAATCGGGTCAGCACCCACAATGTAAACAGACTTGCCGTTGAGAACTCCTGCAAAATCATCCGTCACCTGGAAACCCATTTCCCAGGCACCCTGATCGTTGGCGCGTTCCCAAACACCGATCAGTCCATTGTTGGGTTTGCCGGCATGCCCGCTATCCTGTAGCAACTTTGCGCAGGCCGCCGCAAGATTGGAAGTGCCATTCAAACCAAGCCCATCACTCCCAAGGAGAATGACAACGTTCTCGGCTTTGGTAAAAGCATCGCCAATCTCTTTTTTCTTATCAAGCTCACCAACCGTTTTCACCTCATCGCCATACGCATAGCGTACGACAAAGGAAGCATAGTGATCCAATTTGGTCTCACGCGGATTCAAGACGATCAACGTCGCGCCTCGGTCCGCGGCTTGCTTGACACGCAGGTACCAGATCGGTGCCTCTTGATAGAGGTCAGAAGCGACGACAACAATCGTCGTTTCTTTACCCATGCTGCCGAAGTTTGTGCCGGCGCCAACACCCACCTGAGCCGTCAATTCACCGCCGCCCATACGTGAGTATAAATAGGCTTGACCACCTGCACGCTCCGCAAGGGATTTCAGGTTGAACAGATCTTCATTGGCAAGCCTCCCCGAAGCCAGAATGACAAAATTCTCTTTCGCAGCCAGGAATTGATCGGAGGCAAGTTTTGTGGCTTCTTCCCAGGAAGTGTGTGTCAGTTTTTCGTTTTTTGCTTTTCGAGCAAGCGGCCGGGTTAGTCGCTTTTTGCTGTCTGTATAATGATGAGCAAAGCGGCCCTTATCACAGATCCAAATTTCATTGACTTCTTCGTTCTGGCGCGGCATCACTCGTTTGACGACGAAATCGCCACCGGCTCGAGCCTCACGGCGCGTGTTCAACGTGATGTTGCATCCCACCGGACATTGCGTGCAGATCGAAGCAGCCGATTCCAGTTCCCAGGGACGCGCTTCGAAACGGAAATCTTTGGTCGTCAACGCGCCGACCGGGCAGATGTCTGTAGTATTCCCTGAAAAGACAGAGTCAAATCCGGGGTCAGAAGACGTAATAATTCTCATGGAGCGGGAACGATCATCGAAACCGAGGACCGAATCTCCCACAATCTCATCCTGAAAACGAATACAGCGCGCACATTGGATGCAACGTTCCTGATCGAGCACGATCAAATCACCGAGAGGCACACGTTTTCCAAGGCGCAACTTTTCATCGAAGAGGAAGCGGCTCTTGCCGGGACCGTACCCCATCGTCAGATTTTGCAGAGGGCACTCGCCGCCTTTATCACAGACTGGACAATCCAGCGGATGGGATGTGAGCAGGAACTCAACGGTGCCTCGTTGCCCATCCTTTGCTTTCGCGCTTTCCGAAAGGACGACCATGCCCTCTTCCGCTTTGTTGGTACAAGCCGTTTCAAGCTTGGGCAGGAACTGGATCTTCGGCGCGCCATTCTCCATCACGATCTGACCTGTGGCGCGATCACGCATCGGACGTCCGATCTCCACTAGACACATCCGGCACATGCCCACCGGTTCCAGCTTTGGATGATGACAGAAGACGGGGATATCAATGCCAGCCATTTTAGCGGCATCGACAAGCCCGGTTCCGGCCGGGACCGTAACTTGTTTTCCGTCAATCGTGAGCGTTACCTGTTTACTCATCAATTCTCCGCATTAATCTTGGAGTTCTTCTCTGCTAATGCCTGCTTGCCTGAGAATTTCACGCAAAGTTCCCTGAGGCAGGTCCTTGCGATGAAATGGAACCACAACCCTTTTTCTGGATTCGGGATGAAAATAAATTCTGTGACTGCCTTTGCTCCTATCAAGCATAAAACCTTTCTTCTCAAGGACTTTGATAATTTGCTACGATGTAATCAATGGAAATTTAGGCATGAGCAGGTATGGTCAGCGTATATTCAAGCGCTTCATTGTCTGTCGGTACCTCTTCACCATGCGCTTTCAGGCTTTCAATATATAGCTCAATAGCTTCCCTCACCATACTCAAAGATTCTTCGAGTGTCTCACCGAAGGTCACACAACCGGGAAGAGAAGGCACATTTACGGTGAAACCACCTTCTGGTTCCTTTCTAAGTAATACTCGATAGCTCAAAACATCCATAATAACCTCCGATAAAACAAGAGCCTTATCTGATTCGTCATACTTGCTCGCCCTCATTTTGCATTACATAAAGAGCAGGCGCAGGGGTCACAGCATTTTTAAAGTCCTGCGGGAAGCGTTCAATGCCGGTGACGACCGCCATCGTGGAAAATTCACCCAGCGCGCACAAGCACTTTCCCTGGATTTGTTTCGCCACATTGAGCAGAAGATCCACATCGCCGGTCGTTCCCTGACCACTGTGAATCCGATCGATGATATTCGACATCCAGTAGGTCCCTTCACGGCAGGGCGTACACTTGCCACACGATTCATGTTTGAAGAAGTGAACCGTTTTGTTCACGAGCCAATCCATCGAGACACTATCATCGATGATGATAACAGAAGCAGACCCGAGGTCACCACCCAGCGTGCGGACGGTGGCGTAATCCATGGGCGTATCCAGCACCTTTTCATCGTGGACAACGATCAAGGAAGAGGATGCACCGGCGGGCATGATCGCTTTAACAGAACGCGAATCCTGCACGCCACCGCCATGGGTATAGATCAATTCACGGAACGTGGTACCAAATGGCAACTCATAATTGCCCGGTTTGCGTACACGACCCGAAAGTGAAAAGACTTTCACTCCCGCGCTGTCAGCCGTGCCCATGGCTTTATGCCAATCGGCGCCATTCGCAAGGATCAAGGGTATATTCGTAAGCGTCTCGACGTTGTTTATAACGGTTGGCTTTCCATACAGCCCATACGCAGGTGGAAACGGTGGACGCACGCGCGGCTGTCCGCGTTTCCCTTCGAGGGATTCAAGCATTGCCGTCTCTTCGCCACAGATGTAGGCGCCCGCGCCGAGGTGAGTGTAGATGCGCAGCGAATAATCTGTGCCAAAAAGCTTATCGCCTAGAATACCTGCCTCTTCCATTTCTGCGAGTTTCTCATCGAGCAACGCCGCTAACTGCCAGAACTCTCCACGCAGATAGACATAGGAAATATTCGCGCCAACCGCGTAGGATGCAATCGCAAGTCCCTCCAGGAACTGGAACGGATTTCCCTCCATGATCTCGCGATCTTTAAAGGTACCCGGCTCCGATTCATCCGCGTTAGCGACCACATAGTGAGGCCAGTTCTTATTGTCGATGAATGACCATTTCATGCCAGTGGGGAAGCCAGCTCCCCCGCGACCACGCAGACCCGAGTTCTTGACCACGTCAGTGACCTCGTTGGGTTTCATCTTCGTCACTGCATTTTGGAAAGCGGCAAAACCACCGTTCTTTTGATACACATCCAGCTTATTGAAATCAGGGATATCACGATGGCGGAGGACAACGTAACTCATCGTTCCACCTCCCTGCCAGACCTGCGGAGGACCGAGATCAACTCCATCGTTCGATCCACGTTCATATTCTCATGATATTTGATTCCATCCGGTCCCTGGGTTTGGAACATAGGCGCTTTGTCACAGGCGGCAAGACAGGTCACAGCCTCAAGGGTTAAGAAACCATCCGCGGTTGTTTCACCAACTTTAATGCCAAGTTTGCTGCACAGGGACTCCATGAATTCTTCTGCGCCGCGTAAGGCACAAGGCAGATCGGTGCAGACCTGCATCCGATACTTGCCTTCTTTTTTATCGTGATAAAGAGTATAAAAACCAACCAGCGCAGCCACATCCGTCTCGGTGATGCCAACGATCTTGGCAACGTCCTGCATGGCAGCTTTGGTGAGATAACCTTCTTCGCGCTGCGCCAGGTACAATAACGGCATGACCGCCGAACGTTTGTGTTCCGGCGGATATTTTGAAAGGATTTGTTGTACTTGTTCTGGATATTTTTTCTCGAGACTCATCGGTCAATATCTCCGAGCACAATGTCAACTGAAGCCAGAATCGCAACCAGATCCGCGACGAGATGTCCTTTGACGATCTTTGGCAGCACCGATAAATTGTCGAACGAAGGAGTGCGCCAATGACAGCGCCGTGGCTTGGCTCCGCCATCCCCTGCCAGCAATACCCCCAATTCTCCACGCGGCGACTCCACTGCCTGATACACCGAGGCGTCCGGCGCAGGGAAGCCTTCCGTCCACAACTTAAAGTGATGGATTAACGCTTCCATGCTCACGCCCAGCTCTGAGCGCGGCGGCGGGACGAATTTGCGGTTGTCCGAGCGGACAGGTCCGAGCGGAAGCTTGTTCAAAGCCTGTTCCACGATCTTCAATGATTCACGCATCTCTTCAATACGGACGATATAGCGCGCGTATGTATCACCCTCCGTGCGAACTGGCACATTAAAGTCATATTGGTCATAACCCATATAGGGACGAACCTTGCGCAAATCCCAATTGACTCCTGAGGCACGCAGCATCGGGCCCGTTACGCCATGCTGAAGGGCAACCTCCGGGGTCAACTTGCCGATTCCCAGCAGTCGATCCAGAAAGAGCGGATTCTTCGTCAATAGGGCCTCGTATTCATCGATGCGCTTCGGGAAGAGCTTGATAAAGTTGCGCACAGCCGCTTCGAATTCAATCGGGACATCCCGCCACACCCCACCTGGGCGGAAGTAGGTGGTCATCATGCGCTGGCCCGAGATCAATTCCTTAATATCCAGGATCATCTCACGTTCACGGAACGCGTACAAGAACATGGACATCGCCGCCAGATCCAGCCCGAACGTGCCCACCCATACTAAGTGCGAATTGATGCGCTCTAATTCCGTCAAGATCACGCGGAGGCCAAGCGCCCGTTCAGGCACGTCGAGATCCACCAGTTTCTCAACCGCCATGCAGTACACCAGGTTATTGCCCAGATTATTCATGTAATCCAGACGGTCGCTCATCACTTCCGCTTTGAGGTACGTCTTGGCTTCCATGTTCTTCTCGATGCCGGTGTGAAGGTAGCCAATATCTGGAATGGCATTGACGATCGTCTCGCCATCCAGCTCGAGCAACAGACGCAGCACCCCATGTGTGGAGGGATGCTGCGGCCCCATGTTCAACAACATGGTTTCGCCAGTTATGGCACGTTCTGAAACCAGATGTTTAAATTGATCGATACTGACTTCTTCAAGTTGAGCCATACTTATTCCTTTGCGTAAGGCTTACGCAAATCAATTTCATCAAAATTGAATGTGAACTGTACTTCTTCATAACCGAGCGGAAAATCTCTGCGAAGCGGATGTTTATCTTCCCAACCTTCGGGCAATAAGAGAATTCGAAGGTCGGGATGTCCATCAGGAATAATTCCAAACATATCCCGTAGTTCGCGCTCACGCCAGTTTGCCACTTCATACACCCTGGTCGCTGTCGGGATGTGTGGATCACCGTTTTCAAGGGGAACCCTCAATTGCAGCGACAAGTTTTTCGCCAGCGAGGTAAGTTGGTAGATCACGTGAAAACGAGGCGACAATTGTGGCCAGTAGTCCACAGCCGTCATCGCAGAGAGCAATTCAAAATCATACTTATCGCGCAGGAGCGTCAGCACACTGATAATGTTCTTCGCCGTGACAAACACATGCACTTCCCCGCGAAACTCTTCATAATTTGTATTGAAATTTTCGTGCAAAGCTGGGATGATCGTTTCGAGTTTTTTATCCATATTCAAATCCTCGCGCAGAGCGGAGCGAGCTGGCAGGCGAGCGTAGACGAAGCGCACATAACTAGGAAATTCGAACTCTCGATGAAATACCCGCTTCGATTGCGTAGCACTCAGCGCGAATATTATGCTTTGACCTCATCTTTAAACTTGATGCCTTTCACCTTCTCATAAAGGGTTACCACCCCATGGATCAACGCCTCAGGGCGCGGCGGGCAACCCGCCACGTATACATCTACGGGCACCACTTCGTCCACACCCTGCATAAGGGCATAGTTATTGAACACCCCA
>DASWEH010000360.1:0-3110 GCA_036394895.1 Anaerolineales bacterium | reverse complement strand
GATAGCTAAGTACCTCCATTGCCTGTTGGCGAGAAGTTTCGCGCTGCACCACGATCCAATTTTCAAATTCCGTGCTGTCTGCCATGTAGAAATGCTGTAAAAACTCTCCCCGATACAGACTAACCATTTCCTCCAACCGGGAGAGAAGGGTTGAGGGAGCTGTGCTTTCTTCACCCTTAGCTTTTTTCCACAAGGAAAAACAATTGTTGAATGAGGCAAGGTCAAGCGATGAGTCACTCTCTTGATTGAACTGGATTGCATCGCGGGAAATAAGGAGATAGGGCGGCTTGGCGGTATGGTCGCCAAGCGCAAGGCGGAGATTGAAAAGAGCTTGGCGCAAATTATGTCGGGCGGTCTCTTCGGGAGAATCCGGCCACAGCAGCCCGATCAGCGCCTCGCGATGGTGAGCATGGTCCGCCTCCACAGCTAGATAAGCCAAAAGCGCACGAACCTTCTCCGATTTAAACGAAGAAATTGCAACATCGTCTATCAAGACCTGTAATTCCCCCAACACATTGACAGTCAGGTGGGCCATAAAGCCCTTCTTTCAGGGAACAAAGAGGAAGACTACCCAAATTATACAATCGTCAACAGAAATTGCATACGTTTTTGACGTTACGTTGACATATTGATGACAGCTAGTCCCTATACTGCAGGCATATGAACAATAAGCAAAGCATGGAAGAGCTTAAGAAGCTACACCGCCTTCCAACAAAGGGAATGCTGTTGTTTTTGAAGGGAAGAATTAGGAGGCACGAGATGTTCAACATGAGAATATACGGATTTCAAATTGAAGGCCGAAGCTTGTGCGTAATCTGCGCTGAAAAGATCTATGGCAAGAGCCTTGAAATGGACCGAGACATTAGCGATGTCATGATTTTCGACGATAGTGATCAGCCAACATATGCTCACAAAGGGCTGCTGTGCGATGACTGCCTCAAATGGATCGTCCTGCCCCAGGATACTGAAGACCGCTGGTGGCTGGTTGATCCCGAACCCCAGGAGCAGCTTCGTCTGCTAGCTCCGTTTGCTGATTTCTTGGAAACCCTTCAGATCGATGTGATGAACTTGAGAAATATAACCACTAGATAGATCAATATCCATGACAGGAGGCCAGTATAGACGAAAAAGATGAACGATAAAGCGAAAGAACCTAGGAAAGATTTGAAGTCCCTCCATCGCATTACATACTTGTTACGTCTGTGGCGTACCGATGAGCCTGGAAACTTCAATTGGCGGGCTTCTCTGGAAGTCCCTGAATCTGGGAAACGCGTCGGGTTCGCCAACCTCGAGCAACTATTCGCATATTTGATGGACTTGATCGAAACAAGTGCCAATAAAAAATGGGAATAACTCAGGCTAGAAAGAGGCTTTAGGAGGCGGTCGTGTATCGACCGACTCTCACCCAAATTCTATTTATCTCGAAAGGAGAAAAGAAAATGTTCAAACGTAATGAAGGCACACTCGACCGTATCGTGCGTTTTGCACTGGCGACAGTGCTTCTGCCGGCAGGACTCTTCTTGCTCGGTGGATTGCAAGGCAATGTCCTTGGCCTAATCGCCACTGGATTTGGCGTGCTGGCACTAGTCACTGGGATCACAGGGGTATGCCCCACATACATGCCCTTTGGGATTTCCACGCTTCAATCCGAGAAAAGGCAGAATAGAACTTCGTAAAGAGACAGACCAAGAAAAAGCACTATCTGCCGTCGCGGCCTCTATTCCATCTAGACGCCCGCCTGCACGGTCCATAGCACTAAAACTGCTTTGCGATTTCATATTGTCATTCGAGTTTACTCAGGAAGCTGAGATCAAAGAAAGGAACTTGCCATGTTTAAGAAATTGCTGATCTTGTTCATTCCACTCATCGCTCTATGCATCTGGCATCACGCTCACCGTCAGAGTGTAGCGTCCGCAAAGACTAACTGCTAGCACAAATAGAGACGCATACGCAGAACCGATTGGATGCTGAGCTCTGGCAACAACCAGAGCATTGTGGAGAAAGGCATCGCAGTTCTTCTCGATTTCGCTCAAGTGGAGAGCGTCGCGTCGTATTTCAAAAGGAGACTGAAATGAAAACAAATAAATTCCCTCTGTTCGTTCTTGCTGCCTTTCTTGTGTTTCTGATAAGTGCTTGTGCACCACAGCAGAAAGGATCTGCCAAAGCCGAACTACCAGTGGATAAAGGCTTTGCGGAAGGCAACGAAATCTACTTCACGCACACCGAGGTTTCGGATGCAAAATTAGCCGAGAAGATGTCAGCGGGGATGCAATCCCCTGTTTTCTATGTTCCAACGCTTGCGCACGTGACTGATCATGCTCTGGCGAACGTTTATTCGTTCACCAATGGAGTAAAGGGTGGCAGCATGTCTGGATTGCAGCCGTCCGTGTTTGATAACCCGCCGGGAACTGAAGGCTACAGCCCATTGCGCCGCTTGAACGTGGTTACCTGGGCAGATCCAGCCAAGGCTCGTGAATTACGAACTGCTGCTGAGATCCTGCAAGCTGCCGACGCCGGTGAATTGACCATCACACAACCCGGTGTGGTGATTAACATGCCTTTCATTATCTGGGAGGGTGGAAAGCGATAATACACTGACTTGAATAGCCATGTAAACCCACAGGCAACAGGAAGAATCCAGGTCGGCGATCCGAAGAATGCCGACCTGGATCAAAGGCAACTTATGCGAAGGAATGAGATCCCCACAAGGACACGGCAAATCTAGGAGACTGAAATGTTCGAAAACCCTCTGTATCGCAATCGTGCTTATCGAAATGATCATCACAATCAAAACCAGCACAGGTATTACTATGAAATAGCCATTCATCATTTCGCATCGGCTTTGCTCGAGGGTCAAATTTTCCGTGCCAAAAACAGAGTCCTGCGCCGCCCTTGGCGACTATATGATCTACACTCAATCAAATCGTGTATTGCGCTGCGAGGAATATCTTATTCGGGCATCCAAGGGGTGGATATCCACAAAATCATTGGCACAGAGGGGCGTGCGGCTGATTTCGATCTTGATTTTCATCCCATGGAAGAAGAGTCGCGTGAACGGTGGGTCAATATGACGCTTGCGTATTTGCTAGGCATTCCACTGCCCCCCGTGG
>DASWEH010000359.1:0-5563 GCA_036394895.1 Anaerolineales bacterium | reverse complement strand
ATCCAGGATTCCCTCGTTCAGTCGCACTACCCGATCATCGTTTAGCTCTACATTGCATAATATAACGGCTCCAAGCCTTAGTTCAGGGTACCATACCATGCTGCTATTGAAACCAAAGCCACCTCCAGCATGCTGAAAATGTCGCGCCTTGTTACGGGTATTGACTGTAACTCCTAACGCGTAACTTGAATTTTGATAGGCGTTTTGAGCAGGTGCACTTGGAGACATATACATGGTTTCAGCCAGGTCCTCGCGCAGCAAGCGGTCTTCATCCAGGGCGCCCTTGCCGATGTGGAACTGTAAATAACGTGCCATGTCTTCTGCAGAAGTCCACACGCCACCGGAGGGAATAAGCAGGAAATCAACCGGAGGGCGAAATGGAATACCCGGCGTGTGTCCGAAAGCGCGTGTCGCAGTGCTCCGTATCCTATTGACGTCTAATGTGCTGTCCTTCATCCCCAACGGATCCAGCACCTTCTCTTGTACGTACTGGATGAACGGCATTCCTGAGCGCACTTGCAGAATGTACCCAGCCAGGTCAATACCCAAGTTGGAGTAACTGTATCGCGTTCCCACCGGGAACTTTAGCCAAGTATCTGAAATGCTGGCGATGTGCTTTTCGAACGAGTACGCCGGATGATCGTAGCTGCTACCGTAGGACGCCTCGTGAATAAACCCTGCGGTATGACTGAGCAACATCCGCATGGTGATCTTCTGCTCGGGATGCTCCTCGAAAATACTGTTGACATGGAAATCAGGAAGATAGGTGGTGATGGGTTCATCCAGGTCAACCAATCCATCCTGCACAGCGAACATGGCAGCTGTGGCAGTGAAGGATTTGGACATGGACTGGATTGAGAAAAGAGTATCTGGAGTAATTGGTGTTCGGCGATTCCAATCGGTGTAACCAAAGCCCTCAGCCCATAAGATATTATGATCATCGACGACAGCAATTGCCAGTCCAGGCACATTTTCCTGCTGCATGCGCTGAGGAATTTCCGCACGGTATTGTTCGATAATGTCAGCAATCGCGTCAGAGGTAACGGACTCTGGCAGCTCTGAGGTTGAAGTGTAGGCCGTCCCACAAAGCAGAACGGCTGCCAACCAAAGAACAAAGATTTTTTTCAACATCATGGATCCCTCATGCAAAATCATATTTTGATCCTTAAAGCTTTTATCAACCAAATTTTCTATTTCACTCGGGTTGAACTTGCGGATGCTTTGCCCGGCGAGAACTACCTGGTGGTTAGCAATTGGCGCTGTCGTTCATTTAGGTCGTTCCCTTCTTATAGAAATATGCCATCTATCTGAAAACTGCATCCAGCGAAACTTTAATGGGTTCAATCTTGACGATCACTCGCGTTTCTTTTTCCTTTTGTTCGGGCGGATAAATGTCGCCGTAGAAATAATGTTTGCCGGGACAATAACGTTGTGTTAATTTATCAGCGTGAACCTCGGCGCGATCCCGTGTCATTTCTTGAACTTATCCGCGTACTTCAACCCAGCGGCTCGAGTCTTTTGGGTCAATGACCAGCACGGTCACTTTCGGATTCGCCCGCATGTTTCGACCCTTTTGCCGCTCCAATGTCGTGTTGATCAGAACGCATTCTCCATCGTAATCAACCCAGACAATGCTCGATTGCGGCATACCGTCAGGCATCATGGTGGTCAGCACGCCATGAACTGGCCTCTGGAATAAATCAAGATGTGTGTTTGGTATGGTCACTTGCATTCCTCCTCAACTTTCCACCCGAATATGGGTCGGGGATATCTTGACACGCACCGATGTATATCGCATCTGCCATTCCGCCGGGATCGCCTCGCCAAAGAATTTTGCATCCGCTTTCCCCAAATAAAGCCGGGCAAGTTCATCATTATGTTCCACCGCCCCGTCTTCCGTCATCTCGATCACACAACCGCGAATTTCGATATTGTGCATAGGATTCTTTGGATCGTACACCAGCAGTGAGACCTTCGGGTTCAAGCGCATATTCTTTTCTTTACGAAAGCCCTTCATCACATTGATGAAGATACAGTCATCCTTGCGGTTACACCAGACAGGCGTCGTTTGCGGCTGACCATCTGGCATGACCGTGGTCAATGCCACAGCATAGGGTCCATCAATCAATTCGAGATGCAACGCAGGAATATTTTTCATTCTCATCTATCCTTTTGTAGTTTGAGATCATCCCTGATTCGTTCGGATACCAGGCGACCGGAAACCATGGTGGTGGGCATTCCAGTGCCAGGATGTGTGCTGGCTCCCACAAAATATAGATTTTCATAACGCGGATGTCTGTTGGATGGTCGAAAGGAAGCCATTTGAGTCAACGTATGAGCAAGCCCATGTGTTGAGCCTTTCATCAGGTTATATCGTTTGCGCCATGAGAGTGGGGTATACGTCTCTTCGAACTTGATATGTGATTCAAGGTCGGTAATGCCGAGAGTCTGCAGTCGGCGAAATACGTGTTGACGCGCCTCGTCTCGAAGCTCACCCCAATTCTGATCACCGTCTTTGCTCATGTGTCCGACCGGGACGATCGCAGTCAGAGTATCTTGGCCGCGCGGAGCCATGGAATGGTCGAGCCGCGCTGGAGCGTGGACATAAAGACTGGGATTATCATGCAGGCCGAGATCTCGGTCGATGCGTTTGAAGTTCTCGCGGTAATCGTCCGCCAGGAAAAGAGTATGAGGTCCAAGTGATTCATACGTCTTATCCACTCCCCAGAAAAAACTGATGGCGGAACAGGAGAATTGCTTGCGCGACAAAGCCTTGGACATTCTGTCCTGCGGAAGCAGATCTTGATAAACATAGGGTAGATCCGCATTGGCAAGGACCACATCCGCATCGAGGCGTAGTCCCTCTGCAAGAAGAACGCCATGAGCATGCGTTGCATTCGTATTAATTTGTTGCACCGCCGAGTTGAAGAGGAATTCCACGCCAGCCTCGCGGGCAAGATCCGTAAGGGTCTCGACCACCCTATACATGCCACCTTTGGGATACCAGACGCCATGCGCCAATTCCGTGTAAGGCATCATCGAAAAAGTGGCTGGCGCTTCAAATGGACTCAATCCTGTGTAAATATCCTGAAAGGTAAAAGCAGCTTTCAAGCGCGGCTCATCAAAGAAGGCTGACATGTTTCGATAATGCTTGACGAGCGGCTTGAGGCGAAAGAGCAGAGCCAGATTCTGGATGCTGAGGACATCGGAGGCTTTGCGAAAATCGCGGTTCACCAGTTTTCCCAAAACCAACTGGTAATGTTGTTCACCTTCTTGTAAGTAACGCAGAAGACCCTGGAAACTTCCTGGCTGGATCGACTCAAGTTGCTCGTGCATGGATTGCATATCGGAAGTGAGCGCGAGCTGACTGCCATTATCGAAGACCAGATGATAGGTTGGGTCGACGCGCTGAAGTTCGAGCTGTTCGTGCATGGATGTTCCCAGGGCGCGAAATTCTGCTTCGTACAACAGAGGCATTACAAAAAGAGTGGGTCCGGTGTCAAAATGATGACCCTCACGGCTAAAGCGGTCGCAGCGCCCGCCGGGGCGCTGGTTCTTTTCCACGACTGTAACATGCAGCCTGTGTTTGGCAAGATGGATTGCTGCTGTGATCCCACCGATGCCCGCGCCGATGACAATTACTGATTTTGGTTTCATAGTTTCCCTGGCCGTTGCGAGGCGACCGGCCGATAGAGATCGCCAGACCCTGGCAAATTGATCGTGGATGAAAGGGCAAGCCAGCTCATTCGCAATCCAGTTCTGAGGTGTTTTCTTTCATCATATTGAGGGCGCAGGCAGTAGCCTTCCCTTTCAAGCGTATCCAGCAGCCAATCAAAGCGGGCGATATAGGCGAAACATGCCAGACGACAACGCGGATTCTGGACGTGGGCAAAGTAACTTCTACCCGCCTCAAAGTATTCCCGCGCCAACTGCACCCGGCTCTTCACCCAGGCACGATACGCGTCATTCTGCACATCCTGTGCTCCAATGTGATTCGCTTCAAGCACCTCGCGCGGGATGTTGTAGTACCCTGCCTGCACATCATCGAATGTATCCCTCAGCATGTGCACGATATGTGCTCCAGAGACAGCCAGATAACGCGTCTCATCATGAGGCGCGAATTCACCATGCTCGATGAAATGATGCAATTTATCAGTCACTGCAATCGCCAGCCAGCGCGTGTACTCGTTCAACTCAACCAGCGAAGTCAATCCACCTCGGCGCCTGGCATCGAAATCCATCACTTGCATCATGTTGTGCAGGTAAGACTGCAATCCGCTATTCTTTTCATGATCGTGTTGAATCAATTCGATCAGCATTTTTTCCTGGATGTTTGCATCCCACGGCATTTCACCCTGAAAACATTTCTCAAGCAGGGACTTCTGTCGCTGGATAAATGCGCGGAAGGACTACATTCGAGGTTGTAAGTGACGACCAAGCCACTCTCACAATCAGCGTTGAGATTCCCGATATGGATGAGTCGATGGAGAGCATGATGACCAGCGGAATACAGAAAAGCATCAAAAACATCAAGCAACTGGTCGAGTCTTAGACCTAAAGCCATTTTGCAAAATGGCTGTGGCAGCCGGGTCACCTACTGTCTGTTTAATGAAGTGTTCAATCTGCTTCGGCTTGCCGATCCAGTTCGTATTCTTGGCTAGCTTTGCTGTTCGAGTGAGAAAGGAAAACAATTATGTCCAAGCCAATTGTTTACATCAGCCACTTCAGGGTCAAGGAAGGCAGGCTTGACAGCTTAATGCAACTTAACCAAAAGGTAACGGAACAGATCAAGACAAACAAACCCGGCACGGTTGCTTTTCTCCAATACCTCAATGAGGAGGGAACAGAGTTGAGCATCATTCACGTATTCCCTGACGCGGATTCATTTGACCGGCACGTGGCAGGAGTGGACGAAAGAGCGAAGGCTGCCTTTGAATTCATCGAGCCTACTCGCCGAGAAGTCTATGGAATGCCAAGCGACCAGGTCCTAGCGCTGCTGAGACCACCTGATGGATCGGAGATTACCCTCCAAAGCATGCCCCAATCCGCGGGCGGCTATATCCGCTTCGAGCAAGGATGAACCGGGAAACTCAACATGGTTATCTTATCCTCGCGGACATCTCCGGGTATACATCCTATCTGGCTGGAGTGGAACTGACTCACGCCCGTGAGATGATTAGGGCGGGATTACCGCCTGGCACCTTCGTAACGGCCATGCCGCAACACATCAGCGGATTCACACGGTCTTCCGCTTTGGAGTGAATAGACTGAGCCACTAGCAATTCTTCGAGAAAGGAAATCGAAATGTCTGAGCCGATTGTCTTCATCAGCAATCAACGAGTCAAGGAGGGCAAGCTCGAAGGGTATAAGCAATATTACCGGCAGGTTGCAGAACAGGCACAGGCGGACAAACCCAGTACGATTGCCCATCTCGCGTACCTCAATGAGGAGGGCTCGGAACTGAGTATCATCCACATCTTCCCAGATGCAGAGGCAATGGAGTTGCACATGAGAGGCGTGGACGAATTGGCGAAAAAGGCATATGAGTATGTGGAAATCCTTG
>DASWEH010000358.1:0-5671 GCA_036394895.1 Anaerolineales bacterium | reverse complement strand
GGGTCCCCAACCACAAAAATATTCTTATTAAAAGAAGCAAGTTCTCTCACAAGCGCATATTGAGCCAGGTTCGTATCCTGGAATTCATCCACGAGCACATGCCGGAATCGTTGCGCATATTTATCGCGCACACTTGGATTCTCTTCGAGCAAGCGCGCCGTATATAAGAGGATGTCATCAAAATCCACAGCATTGCTGGCAACGAGTCGTTTTTGATATTCCTCATAGACGCGCTTCACGATCTCATCACGATAGGTTGTCGTTGGGTATTGATCGGGTCCGATGAGTTCATTCTTAGCCCGCGAAATCGCGGCATGCACGCTCGGAGGGCGATACAATTTTTCATTGATGTTGAGCTCACGGATGACTGTTTTTACAATCCGTTCCTGGTCATCCGTGTCGAAAATAACGAAGTTCGAACCGATTGGCAAATGTTCTGACTCTCTCCTCAAAATTCGCGCGCAGATCGAGTGGAAGGTGCCCAGCATGATCCCTTCGATGGCTTGATCTGGCAAAAGGGCTTTGACGCGCGACTGCATCTCCTTGGCGGCTTTATTGGTGAACGTCACCGCCAGGATTTGCCACGGCCGCACTCCTTCGACCGCGATGAGATAAGCGATCCGCTGAGTCAAGACTCGCGTCTTACCAGACCCTGGTCCTGCCACCACTAAAACAGGTCCATTCCCCGCGGTGACTGCGTTCAATTGTTGTTTGTTAAGTTTGTCAAGAATTTCCATAAGAGAAAAGAAGGGCGGGTCCTTAGACCCGCCCCGTTCCGGGATTGGGCTGCTAGAGTTGGGAGGTACAGTTCGGGCAGCGGGTGGCTTTGAGGGGAATCGTAGTGAAGCAATGCGGGCACTCCTTGGTCGTGGGTGTAGTGGGTTCCTGTTTCTTGAAGCGATTCATCGCGCGCACGATGAAGAAGATCACGAAGGTAATGATGATAAAATCGACGACATTTTGAATAAACAAACCATATTCTACTTTCGCACCGCCGATGGTGAAAGCCAAGCTCTTAAAGTCAATTCCACCAATAAGAAGCCCGATGAGGGGCATGAGGATATTGTCGACTAGCGAAGAAATAATCTTTCCAAAGGCACCGCCGATGATCACGGCGACGGCTAAGTCTACTACATTACCGCGTATGGCAAACTCTCTAAATTCTTTTAACATACGATCGCCTCCTCCGATTTTAACAAAGTTATTCTACCGTTTCAAAAAGGCACTGTCAACGAAGAGAATGGAAAAGACTTTTAATAAGTTCGACAACATCATGATCTTACGTATCCTTCCTAGAGAGTTGTCTAAAACAGTTCTCTAGAACTGTTTTTTGGGATTCGACTGCCCTACGCTTGTCCTACAATTGTATTACTGTTGACGCACTTAGGGAATTAGGTATAATTCTCTCTGCTTGGCACTCTAGAACTTCATGTTCTAATACTCCACTGTAGTAAAGGAATATATAAAACGATGCCCGACTTCATTCTTGATGTACAAGGGCTTGAAACGACGTTTAAGACTCCAGATGGTGTTATTCACGCGGTCAATGGTGTTTCGTTTGGATTAGCTGAAGGTGAAACGTTAGGGGTGGTGGGTGAAAGTGGCTGTGGCAAAAGTGTGACGATGCTTTCAGTCCTCGGTTTAATCCCTTCTCCTCCCGGTAAAGTCGTAACGGGGAAAGCGATCTTTTCTAGACAGGACCTATTAAAAATGTCAAAAGAAGATCTTCGCCATATTCGTGGTTCACAAATTAGCATGATCTTCCAAGATCCGATGACCTCACTCAATCCAGTCCTGACCATTGGACGTCAATTGACCGAACCGCTTGAGTTGCATCTGGGAATGACCAAAGAGCAGGCGCGTGAACGTGCCGCTGAATTACTTCGGATGGTAGGAATTCCTAATGGCAAAGAACGTTTGAATGATTATCCTCATCAATTTTCGGGAGGGATGCGTCAACGTGTGATGATTGCCATGGCACTCTCCTGCAGTCCCCAAATTCTGATTGCAGATGAACCAACCACTGCTTTGGATGTGACCATCCAAGCGCAAATCACAGATCTGGTCAAACGTTTGCGTGATGAACTTGGCATGGCTATTATTTGGATCACACATGATTTGGGTGTGGTAGCGGGTCTTGCTCAGCGCGTTCTTGTTATGTATGGTGGTTATATTATTGAAGAAGCACCCATCAATGAATTATTTCTCAACCCTGAACACCCTTACACGATCGGTCTGCTCGGAAGTCTCCCTCGTGTTGACGAGCTTGAACATACTAAATTGCTTTCCATTGAAGGCCTTCCCCCTGTTCTTTACCAGAAACCCAACGCTTGTCCCTTTGCTCCCCGATGTAAATGGGCAATGGAACATTGTTGGAATGAAAATCCTCCGTTACTAGAAGTGGGTCCTGAACATCGTGCAGCTTGCTGGGTGGATACTAGAACTGGGAGACATCGCTAATGAGCACTAACAATGATGTCCTTCTTCAAGTAGAAGACCTTTATGTGCATTTTCCGATCTATAGCGGTTTTATCCGCCGGCAAGTGGGAGCGGTTCACGCCGTGGATGGGATCGGTTTTGCTATCAAACGCGGCGAGACGCTTGGCCTCGTAGGTGAATCCGGGAGTGGAAAGTCTACAACAGGTCGGGCGATTTTACAGCTTCTCCGCCCTACCTCTGGCAGCGTACATTTTGATGGAACTGACTTGGTAGCACTCAAGGGCGAGAAGCTACGTCACATGCGCCGCAAGATGCAGATGATTTTCCAGGATCCGTATGCCAGTCTGAATCCACGCATGACTGTTGGTGAGATTGTCGGTGAACCACTTATAGTTCACAATATGGCAAAGAGCAGTGAAGTCGAAGCGCGTGTGAAACATTTGCTGGAAGTGGTGAAGTTAGAGCCCTCATTTAGTTCACGCTATCCCCATGAATTCTCTGGCGGTCAACGCCAGCGTATCGGCGTTGCGCGTGCCTTGGCGTTACAACCTTCGTTCATTGTTTGTGATGAGCCAATTTCAGCTCTGGATGTTTCAATCCAGGCGCAAGTGGTTAATCTTTTGGAAGATTTGCAGGGGCAGTTTAACCTGACCTATCTATTTATCGCGCACGATCTTTCCATGGTCCGTCATATCAGCGATCGTGTGGCTGTGATGTACTTGGGCGCGATCATGGAGCTTGCCAGTCGTGATGAGATTTACTTAAGGCCACTTCATCCCTACACTCAGGCCCTGCTGTCCGCAATCCCCATTCCGGATCCTATTGCAGACTCGAAGCGCAAACGCGTGATCCTTCAAGGAGACATACCTTCTCCTGTCAACCCGCCCTCAGGTTGTCGCTTCCGTACGCGTTGCCCGATCGCTCAGGAAGTTTGTGCCGAATCACGTCCCGAGTTTCGCGAGATCAAACCGGGTCACTTTGTGGCGTGTTTTTTCGCGGAAAGGTTTTTATAACAAGTTCTTCGGAAAGGAGGTGGTTGCTCGAAACCCTGACAGTCCGTTTTTCGTGTGTAAGTCTCAAATCAAACCCTTTCTATATTTGTGAGGAGAAGAAAGATGCGTAAACTGTTTGTTCTATTAAGTCTTCTGGTCGTTGCCAGTGTGGTGTTGGCGGCTTGTGGGGCACCTGCCCCCGCAACAGAAGCACCTGCAGCCACAGAAGCACCTGCAGCCACAGAAGCACCGACTGAAGCGCCTGCGACCGAACCCGCTACTCCGGGTGTCCTGCGCGTCAATATGGGTACTTTCCCAGACATCCTTGATCCCCAGAAGTCATCCTTTGTAAACGAGATCGCCGTTCTCAAAATGGTCTATGAAGGCGTGACTCGCCAGGATGGCGATTTGAATACCATACCGGCCGCTGCCGAGTCATGGGAATACAACGACGACGCCACTGAATTGTCCTTCACCCTGCGTGATGGGTTGACCTACAGCGATGGCAGCCTGTTGAACGCGGCGCGTTTCGAATATGCATTCCGCCGCAATGTTGATCCTGTCACTGCAGGTGAATATGCGGCAATCACGGACGATATCCTCGGCGCGGCAGAGTTCCGCACCTGTACTGAAAACTGCGATACGCTCAAAGAGGCTGCTTATGACGCCATCAAGGCCTCTCACGCCGATGGTGCGGATTGCACAGGCTATGATGATGCCGACTGCAATACTTTCACGCTCAAATTCAAACAGCCAGCCCCGTATTTCCACACGGTTGCCTCTCTGTGGGTGGGCTTCCCGGCCAAACAGGAGCTAATTGAAGCTGGTGGTGAGAATTGGTGGCTTGATCCTGCCAATCATCTCGGCAATGGCCCCTTCGTCATGAGCAACCTGGAGCAGGGCGTGAATGTTCATATGACTCCGAATGCGAGCTATTGGGCCGGAGCTCCCTCCTATGAACTCGACTACGGCTATATCACCGATACTGCCGTAGCCTTCGAAGCTTATAAGAACGGTGAGTTCGATATCGTTACTGGAGCTGCCGAAGACCTGGGCACAATTAAATCAGATCCCGCGCTAAGCGAGCAATACATGAACTATCCGGGTTCCTGCACCTTCGCTGTCATGTTCCACCAGTTGAAGGAGCCCTTCACCGATCCGGCCGTACGTGCTGCATTCAGTTACGCGCTTGACCGCGAAGGCTGGGTGACTGATGTTCTTCAAGGACTTGGCTCTCCGACTCTGACCTGGATCCCCAAGGGCTTCCCCGGTTATCAAGAGGGTGAGACTCGCTTTGGTTTTGATCCGGCGAAGGCCGTGCAGACTCTGACCGATGCCGGTTACACGGTGGAAAACGGCCAGTTGATGAAGGGTGGTACAGCGATTGAGGTCAAAGACACCTTCAGCGATACCCCTCGTAACCGCACTCGTAATGAGTGGCTGGTCGCCAAGTGGAAGGAAGTCCTGGGTATCGATATCGCCCTCGATCCGGTTGAGGCCACCACCTATACCGCCCTGACCAAGGATGTCAATACCGCTCCGCAGATGTTCATCCTCGGCTGGTGCGCAGATTATCCTGATCCGCAGAACTGGCTGAGCGTCTATTGGAAGACCGGCGCTTTTGGTGAGCGCATCGGTTTCTCCAATCCGGAGATGGATGCGATCATGACCCAGGCAGATGGCGAGCTCGATCCCGCCAAGCGCGCCGAGCTGTATCAGCAGGCGCAAGACATGCTGGTTGAGGGTGGCTACGTGGCCTTCATGTGGAACAATGTCAATTCCTATCTGGTCCAGCCATGGGTGCAGGGTATTACCCCAACAGCCATGGATGCGGATTGGCCGGGAGCGATGGTTCCAACGAGTATTACGGTCGAAGCTCACTAAATAGTTCGATAATTCAAACTTGGCCGGCCCAGTCAACCTGGGCCGGCCAGGCCCTGTAAGTAGAGTTTTACCCTTTCTATCTGGAGTGCCCGCCAATGACCACTTATTTTCTCAAACGTATATTGTGGATGATCCCAGTCTTATTCACCGTTGCACTTATTACATTTGTGTTGATGCATTCCGCGCCCGGTGGTCCCTGGGATCGTGACCTGAACGCCCGTCAGGTGGACGCGGGTACCCAAAAGGTTCTCAACGAGTATTACGGATTGGATAAGCCGCTTTGGCGCCAATTTGTAGCTTATGTGGCGGGTGATTTTGATAAAGCGGGTAAATTCGATTGTGGGCTGGTCTGCGGA
>DASWEH010000357.1:0-6899 GCA_036394895.1 Anaerolineales bacterium | reverse complement strand
GCAGCCTTCTCGTGCTCTACATCCGCCAAAACGTTCCTCCAAACAACAAGGTGGTCGCCGCCAATCCACGGAACGCCTGGTAAGGTTGTCACTGCAACATTTTCACGCATTTTTTGGGAGGCGTAGGGACTTTCCATCAATTCATTCCCAATCTCCGCGCCGCCGATCAGTACTGCCACATCTCCGCGTGCAAACGCATTGGTACATGCCTCAACATTCAATCCGCGCAACGCAAGAGGAATAAATGGAAACAACTCAAAGAAGTCCATCAAACCCTGGCTTGCTTCCGGTCGGGCAAACAGGGGTTCACGTCCATCGCTGCTCATGAAATCACCACCGTTTGCGCGCGCCCACGAGCAGGCGATATGTACCAAATCGGCATACGGATGCAAACTCGGGAAGGCCCATGAGGCGATGCCATTTTTGCTCATTTTGGAAAACGTCTCGCGCATGTCTGTGGTCGTCGCAAAGGCTGTGACAGGATCAATCTCCGCATTTTCCAAGACATCACGACGGTAGTAGAGAACGAACGTATAAACGGACCATGGGATTGCCCAGACCTCAGCGCGATTCGCAAACTTAACCGACTCCCAAGCGGAGGGTAGGAAACAGGAGGCGCCTCCAATCGCGGAGACATCCTCTGCATTGAAGGTACGCAAAGCATCCAACATGGCCATGGTCGCCACCCAGGTCGAACCGATCTGGGAAACGTGTGGACCCTTGCCTTCCACCGCATCCATTAACAAAGCCTGCCAGGCGCGCTCCCAACTGACGCGCCGCAACGAAAGTTGAATCTGGTTTTCGCGCTCGAACGAGGCAAGCAGGCCGCGCAAGGGCTGTAAGTCTTCCGGCGCATCAGCAATCGTCAAGAAATTTAATTCCATGTTCCCTCATAATCCCAATACCTTTTTGGCATTCTCATGATAGACCTTTTTCAGCACGTCCTCGGGCAAATACAAACCATAAGCATACCAGCGTCCTTGTAAGGGAACGTCGCTTGGGTTGTAATTGAAATATTCATCATCGGTTTCAAGGAAGCGATAATACAAACGATACGCGTCCAAATCAGGACTCATATCCGAACCGAACAATATTCGGTCTTGATATTGAATGAAAAATTTCCGCGCGGTATAGGGTTGTCTCCCCAATTCGCCCAGCCGCGCCGAAATGTCAATGGTATAGTTTGGACATTCGTCCAGCATCTGCCCAACCCAACTCAAATTCTCGCCATAACAGCCTACATGAGCGCCGATAAATGTTGTATTGCGGTGACGCGCCACCAGATTTTTTAATCCGTTCAGGATCTCCATAAAAGGTGGGAACGGCGGACTGGTAAACGCCCAATCGGGATGCTCACCGATCTCCTCCCAACGTTCATTCGTCTCGTCGATTGGGTCGAAAAACGCCACGGGGTCAGCCACGTGGATCAAGACAGGCAAACCCAACTCACCGGCTGTATCCCAAATCGGACTCAGGCGCGCGTCATCCACTTTGACTAACCGCCCTTGATGATCTTTGACATGCAATCCAAACGGCTTCCAGATCTTCAGTCCCTGCGCGCCCGCCTCCTTCTGGATCTTCAATCGGCGGGCTGCCCAATCAGGGAACGCCTCGCCCAGGCTTTCCCACGTGGACCAATCCACGCCGCCAAACACCTGGAACCTCTCCGGCGCGCCTTCCTTGAAATGTTTTAAGTGGGCATAAAGGATCTCTTCGCCCCAGCCACCATCCAGATCAACATAGTGAATCACGCCTGCTTGATCGAGCAGATCAAGCAATTCGCTGAGCGGCTTTTTATCCCAGCCACCGCCGAATGGCTCACCGAGATGATTATGCGCGTCAATGACAGGGAACTTTGGTTTATTTACCGAAGTGGTTTTGGTGACGAGCTTGGATTGTGGGCGAAAGTTTTCGAGCAGCATTGGATTCGGCATCTTCTTTTGATTTTGTCGAGAGATTCCAAGTTTTGAACTGCAACGGCAGGTTACGCCAACACAACTTTAATCTTTTGCCGCTTTAATGACTGAACGAATTTCTTGTCTACTCCTGAATCTGTCACAAACGTATGGATACTGTTCAAAGGCGCAAGCAAGACTGTGGATACTCGGTTCACCTTGGTGTGATCCGCCGCGATAATGACTTCGCGCCCACTCTTCAGGATGGCGCGGTCGGTCAATGTCTCCTGCAGATAATCGTTCGTGAGTCCATGCTCTAGGCTGATGCCGCGCGTTCCCATGAACACCTTGTCGGCGCGGACTTCAACCAGGGATTGCTCGGTAATATGTCCAATAAATGAAAGTTCACTATCTCTTAACATCCCACCTAACGAAACCACCGTAATCTCCTTCGCGCCAGCCAGAATGTTCAAGACAGGCAGGGAATTGGTAATCACGGTCAGGTTTTTATGGTCGCGTAAATGGCGGGCGATTTCAAGCACAGTGGTGCCTGAGCCTAAAAACACCGTCTCGTTGTTGCCCACCAGGCTGGCGGCGACACGACCAATGCGAGTTTTTTCCTCCATCTGTTCTTGCTTGCGTTCAAGGATCGGCAATTCCGGAGGAGCCTTTTCCACCTCAATCACGCCGCCATGAACTCGTTGCGCCTTGCCTTGCGAAGCCAGCACTTCCAAATCGCGCCGCGCCGTGGCCTCGCTAATGGAGAACTGGGCGACAATTTCAGCCACACTTAAACGGCCTTGCTGAGAGAGCAAGGAAAGGATTTGTTTTTGACGTTCGGGTGTAGGGATAAAATCGCTCACAATCACTCACAATCAGTCATAAACAATCATAGCACTTTTTGGATAGATTTCAAGAGGCAGTTTTGAGAATGACCAGACTTTTTCAAAATCAGAATTGGGGCGGATTTAAAAGTAACAAACAGCAAAGCCTGCCATACCTGGTGGACTTGCTATCTTCATGCCTACGCCCAAGGCACGCACAGTAAATTAAAGTGAGCAAATCACGGGCAGTGCCAGGAGAATCGCGAAGAATTAAGTTCATCTTGGAAGATTCGGGTAAATCGAATCTTAGCCTGAGAATTGGAATGAGAACGAATGGCGGTAAAAAAGTTCTCGGATTTTGAGCCTACGGCTTGCTGGCAAACGTCTCTATATAGTCTCCTTCTTCAGCGACAACCAAGCTCTTCGTTTCCACGTCAAAGGTACCGCGCGCTTTCACATAATCCCCGATCAAAATTTCTCCCGCGTGAAATGTCAACTTGATTTTCTTTTCCAGCGGGTTCGGCGAAGGTGGATAGGCCGTATACTTCATTATCACGGATTGACCATCATCCGTTTGAACCGTGTAAGAGAATTTCCTTGGGGCATCTAGCAAATCCGGAGGCGTAGTATCTCCTCCATCCATAATTATTCCAGAGATTTCATAACCTTTGATCGGTGAAACCGCCTCATCTGTAGCTAGGAGACTTGCCGTTGGAGAACCTGTTGTCGAAGCAGTAGATGATCCAGTACAGCCCGTGACATTCACTGCCATGAGAAGAAATGCGACCATTGTAAACAAGCTTATCTTTCTCGAGCGCCAGTGCAAGTTGCGGCGAGGAAATTGTGAGTAAGAAGTCGTTATCGTAAGCTTCATAAATGGATTTTATCACCAAGGAAAGCAGTAAGGATTCCATCAAAAGCCTGTCGACAATCCGCCAGGGCTTTCTCCCGCCACTTCTGTTCAGAAGGGAAGAAAAGCTCCTCATATTCCGCGCGGATCTGGGTCTCTGCCTTCTGGCTAACTGCTCCATACTGTCTAAGCTGATTCTCAAGGATAGTAATCCGCAAACTTCGAATGAGCGCCGGGAGTGACTCACCAAAGGTGCCAAATTCAAACCCGCAAGCAAATACATTTTTGTCTGGATATTCCGAATCACGCACACGATAAACATACTCACCCATATCGCCGCTAATGGCGTAAAACTCGTTTGCATCAATTTTTTGTACCAACGGATACTGATATTTTCGCGTGGCTTCGTTTGAGGGAGTCGGGTCAAGAGGCGGGATGATAACCGTCATCTGGTCGCGCGGACCGTAACCGGTGTGCATATCGATTTGAACAAAGTTTCGATACCCCTCCAAGGCCTTGTGATACAAATCCATCAAAACAGTCGTTTCTTCTTGATGCTCCGTGCCACCAAAGTAAATACCGTTAGGATAGCGGTGCTGCCCTAGCAGGGATGCTGCTTGTACGCGTGCTTTCCCAGGCTGGATCATATTCCTGATAACTTTAACGAGAAAAGGAATGGCTTCCGAGCGCAATGTGCGGACCGGTCGTTTGGGGTTGAGAAAATTTTCAATCAAATCATAGTCAGGATTGATCTTTGGGTTGAAATCGTTATCAAAAACGAAGTTTCGATTCAGATCCACATGATTGGAATTCACACGGTAGTGATTTTTCATTCCCCAAGGATTGATCGCATGGACCAGGAGCAAACCAGTGTTTTCCGGATCTAGCCGCGGCGCGAATTCATCCATGAAGACCTTCAACATCGCAGAGCCAACATACCCTTCGATGCCATGCTCAGCGGTGGAGATCATGATAAGATTTTTTTTGGTACGCGGCTCGGCCCACAACCAGTCGATGCTGAGGTCCGGGAAGTTCATTAGCGGATGTGCTTCGAGATGAGAAGACTTCCATGTGGTGCGCAGCGGCTCAAAGTCGCGAAGGAATCGTGCGCGGGACGCTTCATAAGAATCTGGGAAAAGAGAGTCCATTAGAACGGTCCCAGGTGAATCGCTACAGCGATTCCCAAAAAGGCAACGGTCGCCAGAATGACCCACAGCCAGAGTTTCGCTGTCCAACGAATCCATTTAGGATAACTGACGACCGTGAGTCCCAGGCTAATGAGGAGGACAGGGTTGGTGGGATAAGCAAGATTCGAGAAGCCATCACCGAAGATATAGGCGAGCACGGCAGTTTGGCGAGTAACTCCGATCAGATCGGCAAGCGGAAGAACGATGGGCATCATCAGGAAGGCTTTGGCAGAACCCGAGGCGATGAAAAATTCGATCCCCAGTGCAAGTACATAGATAACCAGCGCGGCAGGGAACGCGCCCAATTGTGTAAATGGTTCGGCCGCGGCATGCAGAATAGCGTCGGTAACCCCGCCGCTATCGATGATGTAACGGATGCTGGCTGCCATGAGAATCAACGGGACGGAGGGAGCAAGTCCACCCAGACCTTCGATCAGGCCGCGCCAAACCGTCTTTGACCCTGCCCCTGAGAGAAAGCCTGCCCCCAACCCGCCGATGAGGAAGAGAATACCGACAATCGGTAATGCATAATCTGAAATGGCGGAAACAAATGGGACAGCCAGCATTGTGAGAAAAATGAAGATCAGGAAGATGCCGAAGAAATTCATGGCGCGATTTTGTTTCGGATTATTCGCAATGAACGCTATGTCCTGTCTTTTATATTTTTCACGCTCAGCGCTATCCTCACCATAAACAAGCGATGCCTTCGGGTCACGATCAATTTTGCGGGCGTAGGTAGACAGGAACCAAACAAAGATCAGATAAATAACGATAAAGATGAGGATACGAAACAGCGCACCTGAGAAGAGAGGCAAGCCCGCCAGTTGCTGTGACACGCCAAGCGTGTAAGGATTTGAGATCGCAGCAGAGAATCCCATATTCGTCGCAAGGATGGACATGCCTAATCCAACCAGCGCGTCCCAGCCGAGGGAGTAGGAAAGAGCAATCATCACCGGCACAAGTAAAACGACTTCTTCAAATGTACCCAGGGTTGCGCCAAGGAACATAAAAGCCATTGAGACCATCCACAGGAGCGCATACTTTTGGTCACGGAATCGTCGAACAATGCGACCAATGAAGGCGCGTAATGTACCTGTTTTATCCATCACAGCAAACGCCCCACCTGCGAAAAATAACACCACAATAATGACGATGACTGTTAATCCACTCGAACTTCCGAGGACCTCTATGGGCGCAATGAACCAACGCCATATTGGATAGTCCGGTTTGGGAGTAAATCGAAAGGAGTTGGGATCAATGGTTGTGCGACCATCGACTTCTAGGTGGGTATATTGGCCTGAAGGAATAATGAGGGTCAGGATTCCTGCGATCATCATCAATACAAACAAAATCACCAGCGATTGAATAAATGCTCGCTGACTGATCTGTGCACCTGCTTTTTGTTCCATAGAAGGCTCCTACGTATGAGATCTCAAAACATGCTTTGGCAGAGTGTTGTAGTTTATCTATATTATACAAAGAAGCAATCTACTTATAGGGTTATTGGGATGATCAGACGATCAAACCTGGATCATAGGTTCTATTTCCTCAAACCTTGATTGGAAACTTGATTTTTTACGATCTCATAGGCTTCTTCATACGTTCCAATTTCCTGATTCATGTCTATTCTTCTTGTTACTTGGATTTATCCCTCGCAGCTTTTACAACTTGCATGAACTCTGCGGCTCGCTTTGATATCTCATCAAATTTTCCCTCCTTGGCCAGTTGCGGCGGGCAAAGCTCGCTGCCCGCGCCTACCGCCACCACTCCGGTCGAGAACCATTCCGCCATATTCCCTGGGTTAACCCCTCCCGTGGGCATCATCGGGATGTAAGGGAAGGGTCCTTTAAGTGCCTTGACATAGGCGGGGCCTCCCAGCGAACCCGGAAAGATTTTGATGATATCTGAGCCGAGGGTATATGCCTGGAAAACTTCTGTTGGAGTGAGCGCGCCAGCCATTGTCAACAATTCGGTCGCCGCCATACTTTTGACCAAATTTTCTTCACAAATAGGGCTGACAAGGAAACTTGCGCCGACTTCTTTGGCGCTCTGGGCTTGTTTGGGTTTGGTAAGGGTCCCCATTCCAAGTACGATACTGCTGCCAAATTTCCGAAATAGTGTCCGCACCACTTCTTCTGCATCG
>DASWEH010000356.1:0-7015 GCA_036394895.1 Anaerolineales bacterium | reverse complement strand
GAAGGAAGGCCTCTCCATTTGTATACGTTTGGTAAAGGAGATCATGAACGTATGATCGTCGCTGGGATTCATGGTGGCGATGAATGGAATACGGTTACGCTTGCAAATCAATTGATCAGGTACGTGGATCAAAACCCTGATGTAGTTCCTGCTGATACGACACTGTATGTTCTCCCGAACCTCAATCCGGATGGAGAGGCACGCGCTCACAACAAATATGGGCGCCTCAACGACAACGGTGTAGACCTCAATCGCAATTTTCCAGTCAACTGGCAAGAGGATTGGGACCGAAGCGGCTGCTGGAATTCCCTCTCCACATCGGGCGGAACGGGACCGGGTTCGGAAGTAGAAACACAAGTTTTAATAAATTTTGTCGAGACCCATAACATCGAGGCGCTGATCAGCTATCATAGTGCCGCGCTGGGCGTCTTCCCCGGCGTTCTTCCCTGGGAGGCAGACTCCATTCGCTTGGCAAGGTCCATTGCAGAGGTAAGCTCCTATCCCTTTCCACCGATTGACACAGGATGTACGTATTCAGGTACACTTGCAGATTATGCAGTATCGAAAGGGATCGCCGCAGTAGATTTGGAGCTTACTAATCATTTCGACAGCGATTTTGACCAAAATTTGGATATATTGAATGTGTTACTGAATTTTGTACCGTAAATCATTCGCGCTCCCGAAATGCGCCGGGACTATAGTGAGCGGAGTGACGAATGTTCTTAGAGGAGCGCAGTCGAAGCGCAAGTATTCTATCAAACTATCCTTCGACCTGCTTCGCTCAGGATGAAAACATATCAAAGGAGAACCAATGACGCAACAAGTTGACATTCTCTTCACCAACGCCCTCGTCCTTACAATGGATGAGAATTTAACTCAGTATTTTCCCGGGGCCGTTGCAGTCAAGGGTGATAGTATCGTCACGGTTGGAAATGAAGACGACATCAAGAAAGAGTATTCCGCCCAGGAGACTGTTGATTGCAACCGCAAAGTTCTCATGCCCGGTCTGATCAACGCGCATACCCACGTGCCCATGACCCTTCTACGGGGCCTCGCCGATGACCTGCGACTCGACGTCTGGTTGATGGGCTACATGATGCCCGTGGAGCGCGAGTTTGTCTCACCTGAATTTGTGCGGCTGGGAACATTGCTGGGATGCGCCGAACAAATCCGAAGTGGGGTGACAACATTCAATGATATGTATTATTTTGAGGAGGATGTTGCCAAAGCCGCCGCGGACGCGGGCATGCGCGCGGTCTGTGGGCAAACGGTGATGAAATTCCCCGCGCCAGATGCTGCCTCTTACGAAGATTCACTGCAAATGGCGCGTGAGTTCATCGAACGTTGGAAAGATCATCCGCTGATCGTGCCCGCCATTGCGCCACACGCTCCCTACACCTGCACCGCCGAAATCCTGCGTGCCACCGCTGACTTGGCCAAGGAATTCGATGTACCCCTCCATACGCATCTTGCAGAGACCGCGTTCGAAGTAGAAAACATGCGCAATGAGAATGGCATTCCTGTCATTCCGTACGTGAAGAAACAGGGCTTGTTCGAAGCGAAGGTTATTGCTGCGCATTGTGTCCATGTGGATACGGGTGAGATCCGTACCCTTATGCACGCCCGCGCCGGTATTGCACATAACCCATCATCAAATCTCAAACTTGCTTCGGGCTTTGCGCCCGTGGTGAAAATGCTCGAAGCCGGACTCAAGGTCGGCATTGGCACGGATGGACCCGCCTCGAACAACGATCTGGATATGTTTGAGGAAGTGCGCCTGGCCGCGTTCATTGCCAAAGCAGTCACGAACGATCCCACTTCCCTGCCGGCGCCCTGGGCATTGCTCATGGCAACCCGACTCGGTGCACAGGCGCTCCATATTGGACATTTGACGGGATCCATTGAAGTGGGCAAACGCGCCGACCTGATCCTGGTGGACGTCTCACCAGTGCACAACTCCCCCTCCTTCAAACGCGCCGCAGACAACGCCTACGCACAGATTGTGTATGCGGGCAAATCCACCGATGTGAGCGATGTGATGGTCAACGGAAAATGGCTAATGCGCGAGCATCAACTGCTGACGTTGAAAGAAGATGAATTGCTTGCACAAGCCGCGGAAATTGCAAAGAAGATCGATGCGTTCCTGGTCGAACGTGAGCAATCGGTCCTGTCGAAGCTGATTGCATTGGGTGGTTCGCTGGAGCAAGAGACTTTTGAAGTGCAAGTCAAGGTCAAGTTGACGGACACAGATTCCGTCGTCCATGCATTGAGCCAACCTGAAATCGACGTGGTCCGTAGACGGCATTATCGTGAACATGACGTCTACTTCTTCTTCGACGATCCATCCCAGGGACGTTTGCGTTATCGGGAAGATGATTTTATGGATGATGTCAGAAACCTCGTAACGAACGTCCGTACAAGATTGACATTGATCGGTCTAAAACGGGAAGGCAAATTTGAAGAGGTCTTGTTGTCGCGCAGTCGTTATATTGCACCGGCATCTCAATCCCTGCGTTTTTACCGCGAATATTTCAAACCGAAATCGGAAATTGCAATCGAGAAGGATCGCCAGCGCTGGTTGATCCAATATAAGGATACAGAATTTTTTGTCAACCTCGACCAGATGAAGGAACCGCAGCTCGGTTACTATCTTGAAATCAAGAGCCGCACCTGGAGCCGCAAGGACGCTGAACGGAAGGCACAACTTGCGAGTGAGTTGCTCTCCGTATTGGGCGCTTCCAGCGGCGAGGCCGTGACCGAAGATTATATAGATATTGTCCACAGGACTGCTCCGCGTGTGAGTGAAACTTAATTGTGGAAACCCTTGGAAAATTTCTTGCGGCGATCTGTGCCGTCCTGTTTATCATTAGCAGCGTAGTCATTTTACTTCTGTTCAACATTGAACGAAAAGCATTTTCTTCAGAGACTTATAAACAAGCGTTCGAAAACCAAAGACTGTATGAGCGCATCCCTGCGATGTTAGCGTCAACGTTAACAACATCCATCGCAGAGAATCCGAATGCTATACCACTCCTAAAGGCGTTAACGGTTGAAGATTGGCAGGTTAGCCTCACAACTCTTTTACCACCTGAAGAACTGAAAGCACTCGCGAATAACGCACTAGATTCAACATTTGATTACTTAAATCGCAAAACAGATTCGGCTGTCATTTCTCTAGTTCCGATAAAAACACACCTGGCGGGTGAAACTGGGCTGCAAGTTGTAAGACAGTTCTTGAGCCTCCAGCCGCCATGCACGACCGAACAACTCACACAAATAGCGCTGGGACTGCTTGGAGGGCAGATTGCTCTCTGCAATCCGCCGGAAGAAGCTATGGGATTAATGGCGCCCTTCATCCAAACCCAACTTCAGGCAATGACCGCGATCATCCCTGATGAAGTTGCTTTCATCCCGGGTACAACGAGCAATACGCCCAACGACCCGCGTTTGAAACTGAACCTGATCCGGTCTGCCATAAAATTGACGCCGTTTATCCTGGTCCTATTTTTGTTTGGCATCTCGATTTTCGCAGTACGCACCCTGAGAGACTGGCTGATATGGTGGGGCTGGCCGTTTCTTCTCGCAGGCATAACTAGTGTACTGATTGCGCTGGTTGGATCGCCCTTAATAGGATGGATCCTTCAACTGGTGATCCGAAACCAGGGAACGATTTTTATCCCACCGGTCCTGGCAGCCAGCCTCGGAGAGACAACCAGCGCGGTTGCAGGTCAGATGCTCGCGCCGGTTGTGGCTGAGGGATTCATTCTTGCGCTTCTTGGCTTAGGTATGGTGATTGCAAGCCTGTTTATTTCAACCCAAATAAGATATACAAATCCAGAAGACTATTATCACTAAGAAACACAGGGGATTGAATATCGTCATAACCTAACACTTCCGATCCCCAGCCGATCAGAGCAGCAACTGAATCTTCTATCTCGAAAGCAGCTTTTCAATCTCCACTGGAAACTGTCGTTGAGGACGATTTTCTCTTTCTTGAAACGTTGGCAAGGTCTTGTCCTGTTCGGCAGCCCTCAAATAAACGCGTTTCTTAACGACTTGCCCCTGGATCCAGAATTTTGGATACCCTCTTTTGAGCCTACCTTTGTCATTCCACATTCTTTCAATGCCATGATACTTACCATTCTGCCAATGCCTTTCATGCCAAACAGAACGTTGGTCCACTTCTAACCACCATTCATAGCCATGTGGAGAGCCATCTTGTAAACTGTGGATCTCTGAAATGCCGATTAATCCATCTTCCTTTTCGTAGCGCCAAATATCATAGCCTGTTCCGTGAACAAATCGATATGTTCCAATAACGTTCCTATTTCGACCATATTGCCTGGCAAGCCCATGCAGTTTACCTTCGACATAAGGTTCGACAGACTCTAAAGCATCCGTCTCATCCCAAACATACTCACGTCCATGCTTTTTGCCATTCTTCAAAGGCGTCTCTATTTTCAAGTGTCCATGCCAGTCATAGGCGCGTTGGCCCACAACTTGATTGTTAAGGATGCATTCGACAATCCGAAAGTAAATAAGCTGGCCTTCCTCATGGTACTTCCTGATTAGTACTTCGTCTGCATTTTGTGGAATATCAGATTTTCGTCGCTGCATGGCTCGTAAAGTTTGTGTGCCCTATTTTAGCGGTCTATAGAAAGAACCTAAATACAGAATATCTTACTGTCAGTGCAATCGAAGCAATTTATATATCACTTTACTCATGGACATGCATTCTGCAAATGCTCATCAAACATCTCTCTAATAATTAGAGACCTTTATTATTCACAGGGTAAGACAAGCATCTGCACAAAGCCAGAAAAGACTTTCCCGGATATCACTCCTCGATTGCCATTGACGGTTATCCCACTCGATGCCACTCAAATCATCTCCTCCATATAAGGCTTGTCCGAAAATGACATTACGAAACTGAGCCACTGCAATCAGCGCCGCGCTTTCCATCTCTACGGTGAGGCAGCCTTCTTCTCTTCGCCGGGCGATCTTATTCGCAGTTTCACGGTATGGTGCATCTGTGGTCCATGTTTTCCCGACCTGGTACGGAACCCCATGACTATCTAATCGATTCACTAATGCGCTAACTACACTGGCATTTGCGACCACTTCACGGTCTGCTGGAAGGTAGTGATAGGAAACACCTTCGTCACGAACTGCCCCAGATACCACGATAATATGGCCAACTGCCATATCCTTTTCAAGAACACCGCAGCCACCACAGGCAATGAATTTTCGACAGCCAAAGGCGATCGCTTCTTCGAGCAAGCCAGCCGCGATTGGCGCACCCACACCCGGGTGAAAGAAAGCCAAACGCTGATTTTGATAGGAGATCTCGTAAATGTGATGGGGACCATCTTCCCAGCGATTTTCCACCATAACTTTTGCATTATGCTCAGCTATTACTTTATCAATCACTTCTCTGAAAAAACAAATCACACAATGCTCTGGTAAATCGCGGGCACGTATGATCTTCGAGGGTTCTATGAAGGCCTCAGGCGTTGAATCAAATTCAAGGATGGGATAGGTCATCTGTAAATCCTTGTAGGATGCGGTGCTATGGCTCTGGAAATAATTCGATCAACAACTCTATTCTCACGGACACCCATTCTGCAAATGCTCGTCGAACGTCTCTGAAAATTCGTGGAAACCTGAGTCATCACATTTGGCGCGGAAGAAGTAATAAGTGGTTTCAGCCGGAAACGCGACGGCGTGTAACGCACCCAAACTGGGGTTTGAGATCGGCGTCGGTGGAAGACCAGGATACTTGTAAGTGTTGTAGATGGAATTGACCTGCAAATCCAGCAAGCTCAGTGGATTCGTCCACCAGCTTTGTTGAAGAAAGTTGTAACCGATCGCGTATTGAACCGTGGGATCGGCATCCAGCTTCATTCCAATTTTTAGACGGTTCAAATAGACGGAAGCGATCAGCGGTTGTTCATCTTCATGAACTGCCTCGCGTTCCACCATTGAGGCGAGTGTCGCGCCTTGATAAACAGTGAGTCCCTGTTTTTCGAATCCGTTCTTCAGGTCAAGAGTGAGATGTGCAGAGAAATTTCGGAGCATATCGTTGATCATTTCGTCCACAGAGATTTTGCGCGAAAAGATATAGGAATCCGGGTACATAAATCCTTCGATGGAACTCACGCCTGCCAAAAAGTCATAGTCTCGAGGGGGTGTCTTTGCGGCGCTGAGAAATTCGTCGTAGGTGACAGACAAGCCTGAAGTTGGAAGGGCATCGGCAATCTCTTCCAGCCGCCAGCCTGGCAAGACGATAAAGGTCACTTCTTCAGGAGTGGCATCCTGAAGCTCGTGTGCAATATCCATTGCCGACATGGCTGTGCTGAGTTTGTATTCCCCTGCCTGCATGGATGTATCCATTCCTGAATAGATCATATACGAGCGAAAGGCCTCCGCATCCCGGATTAATCCCACACTCTGGAGATGAGTAGCCACCGCATCAACTGTCTCGCCCACGTTGATTGTGAATGTTTGCTCTGCTCCACTCAAATCCAATGGCTGTGTCAACAAACCGTCATACCAGAGCAACAGCGCGGCGTATTGTACGCGTTGTGGAAAGGAAAGCGAAGACGCAGGCGGCCCATAAACACGAGTGGCCCGGGATGGAACGTAAATTAATAGGATGCCTAACGCCGCGCACATCACCAGCACGAAGAAGATTGCAATGAGTTTACGCATGATTCGATTTACGGCCTTGGATTTTCGCCTTACGATGGATTTGTTTGGTCGAGTGTCACTAGTATTCACAGAGGGATTACCGAAACCAACAGGTTTTATTCCACCATTGGTCTATTCGCCTCAAGATAAGATTTCAGAATCATCACGGCCGCGAGTTCATCCATATGACCAGCACGTTTCTTACGCGAGACGCCCATTTCGATTCTCGCCGCACGCGCATCTTGTGTGCTAAAGGATTCATCCCATAAGACCACCGGGATTTGGGTCTGTTCCTTCAGCGCTTCCGCAAATCTTGCGGCACGAC